>NZ_JBHYKG010000061.1:0-33518 GCF_042741245.1 Kitasatospora sp. NPDC058965 | reverse complement strand
CGCCCCCGCCCCCCCCGGGCGCCGCCCGCCCCCCCCCCCCCCCCCGGGGGGGCGGGCTCGCCACCGAGCGCGCCCGCCTGCCCGCCCACCCTCGCAAGGAAGACCCCCCGCGTGACCCGTCAGGCATCCGGCCCCGTCCAGGAACCCGTACGTCGGGAACCTTCGGCCCCACCGTCCACGTCCTGCTCCGCCGCTCGCTACGCCCTGCTGCGCACCCCCTCCTACCCGCAGTCCCGCGCTGCCGCGACCCTGGCGTCCGTCTCCCTCTCCGACGGCTTCCGGGCCGAGGACGCCGAGGAGTACCTGCGCGGGCTCTGCGCCGACCCCGTGCTGCGCGAGGCGATCGCCCTGGCGAGCCCTGCGCTGGACGATTCGCTGCGACGGCTGGAGACCGGAGCCGGTCTGACGGATCGTCAGCTGCGCCGCACTGTACGGTCAGTCACCTCCTACCTGATCCGGATGTCCAGCAGGCCGACGCCCTTCGGGCTGATGGCCGGGGTCTCGGTCGCGGAGGGGGGCGCCGCGCGGGCGAAGGTCAGGCAGGGCGACGCCCACCGGCGCGTCGTGCGGGTGGACCGTGCCTGGCTGCACGGATACCTCCGCCAGTTCCTGGCCCACCCCGCCGTCGTGTCCCGGTTGACCGTCCGGGTCAACAACCTGTGCTTCGAGCGGGCCGGCCGGGTCGTGCTGCCCTGGGTCGAGGAGAGCGGCGCGGATGCCGGCTCCCCCGAGCTCTCGGTGCGCTGCACACCGCCCGTCCAGGTCGTCCTGGCGGCCGCGGGGCGGCCCGTCGCCTTCGCCCACGTCGTCGAGCAGTTGCGCGAGGCCTTTCCCGCCGCGCCGACGGAGAAGTTCGAGGCGATGCTGCGCGAGCTGATGGACAAGGAGCTGCTCCTCACCGATCTCTTCCCGCCCCTCGGCGAGCCCGACGCGCTCGGCTGCGCCCGGCGCCTGCTCGTGCGGTGCGGCCTGACCGACCGGGCCGCCGAGTTGGACCGGGTGCAGGCACTGATCGAGGAGTACGCCGCCCGCGCACTCGGCAGCGGTGCCGGCGACCAGGCGCGGGTCGTCAGCGCCATGCGCGCGCTGCACGAGTCCGAGCACTACCTGCACGTCGATCTCCTCCAGGACACCGAGGTGCAGTTGCCCACCGAGGTGTGGGACGAGGTGGCGGCCGCCGCCTCGGTGCTGTGGCGCCTGTCGGCGGCCGAGATCCCGTGGCACTTCGAGGAGTACCGGAACGACTTCACCGAGGCCTACGGCTTCGGCCGGCCGGTCCCGCTCACGGAACTGCTGGACCCCGAGCGGGGCCTCGGCGCCCCGGCGGGCTACCGGCTGCCGAAGGAGGCGAGCCGGCCGGGCAGCCCGGCGCCGCACCGGGATGACCACGGGGCCGACCTGCTGGCCCTCGTCCAGGAGGCCATGCTGCTCGGGCAGCAGGAGATCGAACTCACCGACGAGTTGGTCGACCGCCTGGCCGACGGCCCGCAGCAGGAGCTCCGGGTCTCCCTCGACCTCGGGGTCAGCCTGCTCGCGAGCAGCGTCGAGGAGATCGACAGCGGCCGGTTCCGCCTCGTCCTACCGCCGATCTTCGCCGGCGACCGGGCCGGGTCGGTGCACGGACGCTTCGCCTACCTGAGCCCGGACCTCACCCGCCAACTCGACGAGGTGAAGCGGCACACGGCCGACGGGGCGGACGGCACCGTCTGTGCGCAGCTCGTCTTCACGCCCCGGGCGGGCAGGGCGATCAACGTGGCGCAGGTGCCGCAGCTGTCGGGGCCGAGTGTCACGGTCGGGGTCCTCGGCCCCGAGCACGCCGATGACATCCCCTTGGACGACCTCGCCGTCGTCGCCGACCAGAACGGGCTGCACCTGTTCTCGCTCAGCCGGCGGCAGCGCGTCGTCGTCCAGCCCTTCAACATGCTCAACGCCCGTACGCTGGCGCCGAACATCGCCAGGTTCATGATCGAACTCTCCACCTTCTCCCAGACCCAGTGGAGCCCGTGGCACTGGGGCATCGCCAGGGCCCTCCCGTTCCTGCCCCGGGTGCGCTACCGGCGCACCGTCCTCGCACTGGCCCGCTGGCGGGTCCCGCACGCCCTTGCGGTCAGCGACGCCCCGTCCGCCCAGTGGCAGGCGGAGTTCGCAGCCTGGCGCCGCAGTTGGGCCGTCCCGGACTTGGTGCAGGTCTCCCACGACGACCACCGGATCCCGCTGGACCTGCGCTGCGAGCTCCATCTCGACCTGCTCCGGCGCGAGTTGCGGCGCCGGCCGCAGTCGGCGCTGTTCGAGGTCGTGACGGCCGATCCAGACACCGACTACGGCTGGCTCGACGGACACGCCCACGAGCTCACCCTCTCCCTCCTGCCGCACGGCCGCGAGGCCGCGCCCCGAGCGGCGACACCCACCACCGCCACCGCCACCGCTCCGCTCCGGGTTCGGACGGCGGACCTGCGGCACCAGCCCGGCGGCGCCTGGATCTACGCCAAGATCTACGCCACCCCCGAACGCCAGGACGAGATCCTGACCCAGCAGCTGCCCGTCCTCCTGGCGCGCTGCGCACCGCTCCTGGACCGGTGGTTCTACCTCCGCTACCGCGATCCCCAGCACCACCTGCGGCTGCGGCTGCGGGCCGCGGCGCAGGCCGACACCGGCCCGCTGCTCGACGAACTCCACACCTGGTTCCGGGACTTGCGCGGCGCGGGCCTGGCCGGACGGCTGACCCTGGACGGCTACGACCCCGAGGTCGAGCGGTACGGCGGCCCGGACCTGATGCCCTACGCCGAGCGCGCCTTCCAGGCGGACAGCGAGGCCTCGATCCGGCTGCTGCGCGTGCTGCCCGTCGCCCGACGGGAGGCCGGCCCCGAACTGCTCGCGGCCGCAAGCACTCTCGACCTCCTCGCCTCCCTCGGCGCCGAGGACTGGCAGCACTGGCTGCTCCGCACCCACGAGAAGACCGGACACCACGAGGCCTTCCGCAGCCGGCGCGCCCAGGCGCTCGGACTCGTCGACCCTGACGGACGGTGGGACGGGCTGTCGGCCGCGCCGTGGGGCCAGGAGGCGCTCACGGCCTTCCACCTGCGCAGGTCGGCCCTCCACACCTACCAGCAGCAGCTGGCACGGCACTTGGACGCCGGCACCAGCTGGTCCACCAGGACGACCGTCCATTCGGCCCTGCTGCACATGCACCACAACCGTCTGCTGGGCACCGACCGCGCACTCGAGGCGCGCGCCCTGGCCGTGGTCAGAGGGGTCGTCGAGGCCCACCTGGGCCGCACGAAGGCGGGCAGCCGATGACCGCCCCCACCGCTCTCCAGCTCAGGGCCGCGGAGATCGCCGAGGCGCTCGCCACCCGACTGGCGGATCCTGCCGGGGTCGCACGGATCTGCGCAGCAGAGATCGACCGTCCCGCCGCCGGTGTCGACCGGCCGTGGGCGAGCACCTCGCTCGCCGACGGGTACCCGGGCATCGCGCTGCTCTTCGGCGAACTCGCCGTGCACGACAGCTCCTACCGTGCCGTCCTGCGCGGCCACGTCTCGGCCGCCGTCGGCGAGTTGGCCGTCACGGCACCGCCGCCGACGGAGGGGCTGCACTCCGGTCTGCTCGGCGTCGGCCTGTGCGCACGCTCGGCCAGGTCGGCCACCGGCGACTTCCAGAACCTGGTCCGCAGTCTCGACGGGCACATCGTGGCCGGGGTGCTGGCCAAGGCGTCGGCGGAGGTGGCCAGGTGCGACCAGGGCATCGCGGGTACCACCTTCGGGGCCTACGACGTCATCGGCGGCCTGGCCGGAGCCTCCCGCTACCTGGTCGGCGCCGGCGACGATCCCCGGTGCGCCGAGGCCGCCGAAGCGGCCCTGGAGGCGCTGGTCCGGATCACCGAACCGGTCCCGCACGACGGAACGGTGGTGCCCGGTTGGTGGGTCCACCACCCGGCGACGGCCAGTGAGGTGGCCGCCGGGCAGGCCGGTAGCCACCTCAACCTGGGGCTGGCCCACGGCGCTGCGGGAATCCTGGCCGCGCTCTGCCTGGCCCAGCAGCACGGATTCGAGGTCGCGGGGCAGCGCACGGCCGTCGAGCGGCTGGCGGACTGGCTGGTGGGCTGGCGCGCTGCGGGCGCGGACGGCGCCCAGTGGCCCAACACCGTGTCGCTGGCGGAGGAGTTGGACGGGAGTTCACGCTCGCTCGCGCGCCCGGACCGTCGGGCCTGGTGCTACGGGACCCCCGGCATCGCACGGGCCCTCCAGCTGGCCGGCACTGCCACGGGCCGCGCGGACCTGACCGAACTCGCGGTCTCCGCCCTGGTCGCGGCGGTCCCGCTGCACCTGACCCGGCACCTGTCCGGGGACGCGAGTCTGTGCCACGGCCTGGCCGGGCTGCTGGTCATCTGCGAGGAGATGCGGCAGAGCCGGCCGGATCCCCGGCTCTCGGCCCTGTCGACGGCGCTGGCCGAGGCCCTGGTCGACGACTTCCGTCCGGAGAGCGCATTCGGCTACACCTACGACGCCGCGCCCCAGGAGGTCGCCGCGAACCGCCCCGGTCTCCTCATGGGAACCGCCGGCGTCGCGTTGAGCCTGCTGAGGTTCGCCACCGGGGCACGCGCCGGCGCCTGGCCGCAGGCCCTCCTGCTCTGCTAGCGCGGTCCGCTCCGCTCGCGCTTGCCCGCCCGTGCTTGCCCGCCCGTGCTTGCCCATTGGCGCTTGCCCGCCGGCGCCTGTCCGCGCAGGGCACTCAAGTTTGGCTGTCGGCACGACAGTCATCGCGGCACCGCCCGGTGCCGTGTTCTTCCCACACACACCCATCCACCTCAGGAAAGGCACCACACCATGAGCATCCTCCTCGAAGCCCCCGTCGCCGCCGAGATCGACATCTTCGACCTCGACCTGGTGATCGCCCCCGCCTCCGGCGACGTCCAGGGCGCCGAGATGGGCCTGCCGGGGCCGATCAGCGGGGCGATGTGCACCACGGGCAACGGGTGCTACACGCTCGCCAACACCTGCTCCAGCACCTGCAAGTCCTCGTGCGGCAGCTTCGGCCAGACCGGACGGCCCTGCCGCTGCTTCTGACGGGTGTCCAGTCGATCCGGCGGGGTCCCGCGTTCCTGCGGGGCCCCGCCTCCCCTCCCCGACCAGGTGAGTTGTGACCATCAGTGACAGACGCGTGATCATCACCGCGTCGCAGCAGCGCAGGGTCCGTGACACGGTCGCGGCCGTCTCCCGTCGTCTCGCGGACCCGTCGGCCGTCGCCGGCGCGGTGGAGCTGACGCACACCCGGTCCGGCCATCCGCAGGTCAACCAGTGGCGCTCCGCCTCGCTGGCCTTCGGGGACGCCGGACTGGCCCTCGCCCTCGGCGCGGTCGACGACGCCCACCCCGAACTGGAGTTGGACACCGCAGGCCGCCACTACCTCACGCGCGCCGTCTCGGACGTCCGCACGAGCACGCCGGTCTCCCTGTTCGACGGTGTCGCCGGCCTGATGGCCGCGACCAAGGCGCTCAGCCGCGGTGGCACCCGCTACCGACGGCTCGACGAGAGCCTGGCCGCGTGGTTCCCGACCGCCGCGCAGGCGGCACTCGACCACGCCCTGCGGGCCGTTGACGACGGTGGCCCGACCATGGCGTACGACCTGGTCAGCGGGGTCTGCGGCCCGGCGGCCCTGCTCCTGTCCGACCCGCGGCTGCGCGACCGGCACGCAGGCGACCTGCTGCGGATCCTCGACGTGCTGCTCGACCTGCTGGGACACCACGAGCCGGGACAGGGCGAGTTGGAGCACCACGAGTCGGCACACGGCGAGTTGGGACACCACGAGCCGGGACACGGCGACCGCCCCCGCATCGTCACCTCGCCCCGCTTCATGCTGCCCGAGGCCCGACCGCGCTATCCGCACGGAGCGGTCGACCTCGGCCTCGCCCACGGCCTGCCGGGGGTGCTCGCCACTACCGCCCTCGCCCTGCGCCACGACGACCTCCCCTGGCCCGACCCCCTGCGCGCCCGACTCCTGGCCCGCCTCGACCGGGAAGCCCGCTGGCTGGCGCAGCTCGCCCACCGCCTCCCGGACCTCGGCGCCTGGCCCCAACACATCGGCTGGGCACCGGAACCGGTCCCGGACCAGGGCGCCCACACGGCCGGTCCCACCTGGTGCTACGGCTCGGCCGGCCTCGCCCGTGCGCTCTGGCTGGTCGCGCAGGCACTCGACGACGCCGGCCTGCGCGCGCTGTCCCTCGACATCGCCCGCGCCGCAGCCTCCCGAGCCCTGTCCGGCCTGCGCTCCCCCACGCTCTGCCACGGCACCGCGGGCACCCTGCTGATCATGTGCCACTTCGCCTGGGACACCGACGAACCGCTGTTCCGGGAGGCCGTGCACAGCCTCACCGACGAGCTGCTCGCCGCCTACGACCCGGCATCGCCCGTCGGCTACCGGGACATCGAGAACGACGCACGCGCCGTCGACAACCCCGGCCTGCTGACCGGGGCCGCGGGTGTCCTCCTCGCCCTGCTGACAGCAGCACGCGAGGCTCCCGCCTGGTGGAGCCGCCTCTTCCTCCTCGACTGAACCGCTGTCGACCCCGCCCTCCCGGAGCTCGCCGAAACGCATGGAGCCGCACAATGCCTGACGACCGTTCCGCCGAGCCGGACGACCCGCTGTTCGGAGGGGGCCTCGCCTTCTCGCACCCCGCCCTGCGGCACGACCTCGCGCACCTGGACCTCGGCATCCTCGCCATCGCCGCCCACATCCCCAGGCTGGTCACCGTGGCCTGGCGCCAGGCCGCGTCGGTCGACCCGCGGGCCCTGTTCGTCTCGGCAGCCAGCCAGATCCTGGTGGGCCTGTGCACCGCGTTCGGCCTGCTGACCACCACCCGCGTGCTGACCCCGCTCTTCGCCACCGGCCCCACGCCCGACCGGCTCGTCCAGGCACTGCCGGCCCTCGCCGCCGCCCTGGGCGCGATGGGAGCCACCCGGGTCCTGGACGCCGTCTCCCACGCCGCCAACGGGCGGTTGGCACCGAAGGTCCAGCACAGCTCCCAGGCCCGGCTGATGGAACTCGGCGCCCGGGTCGAACTCGCCACCGCCGAGAGCGCCGACTTCCACAACCTGATGGCCTCCGCGCAGCAGGGCAACGCCGCCCTGGGCGCGGTCATCGACGCCTCGGTGGGACTGCTGAACAGCCTGGTGGGAATCGTCGCGGCGGCCGGCGTGCTCGGCCTCCTCAAGCCGCAGTTGCTCCCGCTGCTGCTGCTCTCGGTCGTGCCCAACGTTTGGAGCTCCGTCCGCTCCGCCCGCGCGCGCTTCACCTCCCTCAAGCGGCACATCGAACTGACCCGGCAGATGGACCTGCTGGCCCACATGGTGGTGGACAACCAGGCGGCCGACGAGGTCCGGGCCCACGCCGTGGGCGGGTACCTGACGGGCAACTACCGCCGCCTCGCGGCCCGCGCCGACCGGGAACAGGCCCGACTGGCGGCGGCGGAGTCACGCGTGACGCTCACCTCCGCGGCGCTGTCCGGGACGGTCAACCTCCTCGTGTACCTCGTGCTCGGACTCATGATCGTCCACGGAGCCGTGCCGCTCGCCCTGGCGGGCACGGCGTTGATGGCCCTCACCACCGTGCGGTCGAAGCTCGCCATGATGGTCGACCAGCTCAACCACATCTACAACCAAGGCCTGTTCGTCCTCGACTGGGAGAAGGCCTGTCACCGGGCGGCGGCCCAGGCCATGCGCTCGGGTGACACCCCCGTGCCCGACCCGCCGACCACCATCACCGCCAGGAACCTCCGCTTCCGCTACCCGGGGTCCGACGCGTGCGCGGTCGACGGCGTGGACCTGGAGCTGCGCAAGGGCGAAGTCGTCGCACTCGTCGGCCACAACGGCTCCGGGAAGACCACGCTCGCGAAGCTCCTCGCCGGCCTCTACACCCCGCTGGACGGGACCCTGCGGTGGGACGGAGCCGAAACCCGCGGCCTGTCGCGGGACGACATGCTCCAGCACGTCGCGATCCTCTCCCAGACCTTCGCCGAATGGCCCTTCACCGCCCGCGCCAACATCACCATCGGCGACCACCGCCGGACCGGCTCCCCCGCCCTCCTCGCCCGGGCCGCGCAGCAGGGCACGGCGGCCGGGGTGATCGACAAGCTCGCCCACGGCTGGGACACCCTGCTCGCCCGGGAGTTCTGGGGCGGCACGAACCTGTCCGGCGGCGAGTGGCAGCGCATCGGCCTGTCCCGGATCGCCTACCGCGACGCCGCCGTCCTCGTCTTCGACGAGCCGACCGCCGCCCTCGACCCGCAGACCGAGATCGACGTCTTCAACCGCGTCGTCGAACTGGCCGACCAGGGCCGCATCGTGATCCTGGTGACCCACCGCATCGCCTCGGTCCGCAAGGCCGACCGCGTCTACGTCATGGACTCCGGCAAGGTCGTCGAATCGGGCACCCACGACACCCTGCTGAGCCTGGGCGGCCGCTACGCCCACCTCCACCGCCTCCAGGCCGCCGAGTTCGCCCCGTCACCCTCGCCCACCCCGTCCTAGGACATCGGCCCGGGGCGTGGCGCTGCCATCGGCACCGGGGCGATCCCGTTGCTCCTCGACAGGCGCCACGGCCGCAACAGCCCATGGCCGGCCTCGGCATGACAGTGCTCCGCACCCTGACTTCCCCGACCGTTGATGGGATCATCTCGACCATGAACCAGACAACGGGGAAGTCAGCGGGCAGGTCGGCGGAGTCGCAGCGAAGAAGCCGGAGATGGCGCACAGGTGGCGGGACGGCGGCCTTCGCAGGGATGGTCTGCGGCCTCTACGCCGTGTTCGTGCCCTGGCTCGGCGTCCACGGCTACTACGGCGACCATGCCCTCAGGCAGTGGATGGCCGGCGACACCAGCCCCTACGACCTGAACGAACTCACCACCGGCACCTGGGTGTACGTCGGCCTCGGGCTCCTGACCGTGCTCGCGTTCGCGGCGGCCGCACGCCCCACCTGGCTGCGCCGCACGGCAGGAATCCTCACCGGCCCGGTCTGCGCGTTGTCGGTGCTGGCCGTCCTCAACACGGTGGGCACGATCCGCTGGTGGGGCGGCAGCCGCCTGATCGACGACGATCTGCTGGACGACCCGGACCACTTCTTCACCCTCACCACGGCCCATCACTGGGCGCTGGCAGCAGCGATCCTGCTGACCCTGGGCACCGTCGTGGTCACCCTCGCCGGAGTGGTCGAGCCGCGCCCGGCCGACGTTCAGGGACGGCTGCGCGCCGCCGGCTACCGGGACTGACCACCCGCGACCGGACGGACACCGGCACCCGGGTGACACGGGAGGCCCGCCGCCGGCACGGGGCCGGGTCGGGTCGGGCGGGGCGGGGCGGGGCGGGGCAGTCAGCGGCCCGGCGTCCGGCCCCGGCACCGTCCACCCGGGTGATGCGGAGCGTTGGTACCCGTGTTCGAGAAGTTGCCCGCAAAGCTCCCAGCAGCAAGGTAAGTTGGCGGCGCCCCGGCCAGGGACGGGGGATCGATGCGACCTCCCGAGGAGCGCCATGCCGCCGTACACGCACTTCCGCATGCTGGCCTACGAGGTGCCGACGCTCGCCTGGAACCCGGACTGGAACTGTCTCGTCTCGGCATGGGACCCGGGGGTGCGGTCCCCGAAGGTCCCCGGCATACCCGTACCCGAGCCTGCCCCCGTGCCGCCCAAGGAGACGCCCGGTGGGTACCTCTCCGACTCGGAAGTGGGCCTCCCCGAAGACGCCTACATCCGTCTGCTGCGGCTCGCCAACGTCGTGGAGCTGACCCGGCAACACCTCGTGGGAAAGCCTGCGGGTGTACTGAACGTCTTCGTCGTGCCGGAGTTCTACTTCCGCCCGCCGCAGAAGGGACGCACGCTGTACCGCAGCGACACGTACCCGTTCAACAGTGTGAACCCGATCTACCAGGCGCTGGGCAGCATGTTCAGCGGCCCTGCGTTCACGGACTGGCTGTTCGTGTGCGGCACCGTCCTGTACAACAACGACCTGGCCAGCCACGCTCCCCTTCCCGGGACCGACGGCACCCCCCTCGCACAGGTCAGCTTCTTCAACAACGCGGTCGTGGCAGTCGGCGGCGTCAGAGACACGCCGTTCCTGGTGGAGAAGAGGGTCCCCTCCCACATCGACGGGGTGCCGGAGGTCGTGTACGAGGGCGGGAAGGCCCTGCCCGCCGGCCCGGGTAACAACCCTGCACTCAAACCGTTCTACGACGACTGGAAGACCCGTAAGAACCACATCATCCGAACCCACGGAGTCACTGTCGGCGTAGAGGTGTGCCTGGACCACGCCATTACCCACGCGGTGCTGCGGGAGATCGTCCACGACTGGGCCAGGGAGGAACTCGTCCCCCAGGCCCACGGCGGCGTCCAGTTGCACGTCCTGACGGCAGGGGGCATGCACATCGTGCCGGAGTCGATCGCCGCACGCACCAACGGGTACATCCTGCGCAACGACGGGGGCGACGACCGTCCGGACAAGGCGTCGGAGCTGCGACGCATCACCCGATGGTTGGACCTGTTCGGACACGAGGAGACCGGGCCGACCCCCGGCGGGCATGTCGCGGCCGGCGACGACATCGATGCGACCGAATTCATTCCCATCACCCAGGCGGGCCGGCCCACCATCTGGCGGCCGGTCCCGCACCCGTTGCAGGCCTTCGTCAGTGACCAGCGTGTCGCGGTCTACCCCGACAAGCCCCTGTAGGAGCGCTCTGACGATCGTGACATCCCGCCCGGATCGCCCCGGATCGCCCCGGATCGCCCCTAGCGACACTTACCGCGAACTCCGGCAAGCCAGGCGGCCGAAGCAGGATCTTCAGCAGACTCCCGGGCCGTGTTCCGGCGTTCCGGATCCACCAGTTCCGTCAGTGCCGTCAGTGCCGTCAGTACCACGCGGCAGACCGGCGTCTACGAGTTCAGGGAGACCTCAGTGGACAGCATTGAACTCAGGGCCGCACTCGAACCCGAGAGTGGCCGCACCGTACTGTCCGCCGGAGTGCTGGGCCCCCTGGCCGACGAACTGCTCGGGCCGGGGCCGACGGGTCGCCGGCTGGTGGTCGATCACGCGGAACTGGACCCGCCGGACCCGCAGGGTTCGATCCGGCTGACCGGTCGGTGCACCCTGCTGCAGGTCGAGGACCTGGTCGTGCGGCTGACCGCCGAGCCCGGCGCGCACGGCGGCCTGCGGCTGCTGGTGCGCTTCGCCCTGCCCGCGGACTGGACCTTCGGCACCAGCTTCCCCGAGCTGCCGCAGACGCCCGACTGGAACCCCGCCAACCCCTCGCCGACGAGCGTCCCGGTGGACCAACTGGATCTCGGCAACGCCGAGTTCGTCTTCGCCACCGAGGCGGGTCCGCTGCCCGGACGGCCTGGCGTGCAGCTGGTCGCCGGGCTCAACACCGTCGCCGACCTCCGCGTCGGCGCGCTGCTGGGCGAGGCGGCCGGCCTGCTCGGTCTCCGGCAACAGCTGACCACCCCGCTGTTCGGACGGGTCCGGCTGGCCGGCGCAGCCGAGCCTGCGCCGCTGGCGCCGGGGCAGTGGCCCTGGCAGCAGCAGGCGGAACCGCCCCCCGGCCTGAGCCTGCGCGCGGACCTCGCCCAGGCGAGCGCCGTGCGCGGGGCGGACTTCACCGGCATCGCGCTGCGCGTCCACTCGCCGCTCACCCAGGAGTGGCTGGCGCGGAACCCGACCTACCGCCCGGTGGTGGCGTTCACCGGCGGGTTCTCCCTCGGCGCGGACGGCGTCGCGGGGGAGGCGGTGGCACCGGTGGCGACCGGTGGCTGGTCGCTCCCGCTGCTGGCCTCGTTCCGCAACGCCCGGCTGGCCGACCTGACCGGCCTGGCCCCGCTGCTCGGCAAGCAGGACCCGCGGGCGCTGCTGCCGGACACCCTGCGCTCGGCACTCAAGCACATCGAGCTGGAGCGCGTCTGCGTCGAACTGTCGGCGGGACCCGGGCACGAGGGCATCAGCCGGCTCTCGGCCACCGTCGGGCTGCCGGAGCTGGACTGGCAGGTCGTCACCGACCTGCTGCGGGTGACGGCCCTGCACCTCACCTTCGAGGCCGTGCCCGCACTGCGGCTGGAACTCGCCGGGCAGGTCGAGATCGCCGGGCTGCCGCTCCAGGTGCTCGCCACCGGCGACAACGGGCTCACCCTGTACGGACGGACCGCCCCGGGGAGCCCGCTGAACCTGAGTGCGCTGCTGGCGCGCTACGCGCCCGGCATCGCCGCCCCCGCCGACGGGCTGAGCGTCGACGCGCTTGCCGTGGAGCTGGCCCCCGGCAGCCACTACGCCCTGGCGCTGAGCACGGCCGCAGCCAACCCCTGGCACCTGGCGCTCGGCCCCACCGGGCTGACCGTCCACGACCTGTCGCTGCGGCTGACCAAGCCGCACGACGGCCCGGCCACCGGTGCGATCGCCGGCACCGTCGAGCTCGACGGCGTCGGCTCGCTCGCCTTCGCATGCGACCGCCCCGGTCCGCTGCGGCTGCGCGGAGAGGTGCCACAGGCCCGGCTGTCCCGCCTGGTGGCCGCGCTCCTGGGCCGGGCCGTCACCCTGCCCGAGGCCTTCGACCTCGACTTCCGCGACTCCAGCGTGCTGATCCACGCCGACGACCAGTACGCCCGGTTCCAGCTCGCCACCACCGTGGCGGGCCTGGGCAGCCTCGCGCTGGAGGTCCGGCGCACCGCCGCCGCCGGGGAGTTCGCCGCCGGAATCGCCCTCGGCGAGGCCGACCTGACGCAGCTGCACGGAGTGGGCGGCGTCATCGCGGAGTTCCGGAACACGCTCGGGCTCCGCAACCTGCTGCTGGTCTACTCCACCTTCGACGCTCCGGACTTCCGGTTCCCCGCACTCGCCGACTTCGAGGCCCCCGGGCTGGCCGGCACGCTGCCGCCGCTGACCCAGCAGCTGGACGCCGGTCTCACCGCCTACGGCACCTGGCAGCTGAACCCGGACGACGAGCGGCAGGCGCTGCTCGCCGAGGTGGTCGGCGGACCGGCCGCCTTCGAGGTCGCGCTGCACCTGGGTACGGACCAGTACCTGCGGGCGGCCTTCCGCTCCACCGTGTGCAGGCAGCAGATCGCGGGCGAGTTCGGAGCCCGCCTGCACCACGGCAGTCTGAGCCTGTACCTGAAGGGCACAGTGGAGCTGCTGATCCAGGGCCACGCGCAGAAGCTGCGCGCGGAGCTGCGGTTCCTGCCGTCCGGCGCGCTCCTGACCGGCTCGATGACCGGCACCACCGCGGTCTCGTTCGCCGGCTTCCAGCTGGCGAACCTGGCCGTGGCGATCGGTGTGGCCGTGGACGGCGCGCCGACGCTGGGCGTGTCCGCCACCGTCGCCGCGCCCGGACTGTCGTCCTCCGTGTCCGTGCTCATCGACACCACCGCCACCACCCCCGGGGGCAGCCTGGTCGTCGGCTCCCTGGGCGATCTGACGCTGCACCAGGTCGCGGAGTCGATCGTGGGCACCCCGTTGTCGGCGGAGGCCGCCGCCGTGCTGGGGCGCATGGCGATACGCGGCACCGGCCGCTTCACCATCCCCGGGGCGCTGGCCGCCGCGCTCGACGCGCTGGAGGTGGACCCGCTCAAGGCGGCGCTGCTCCGTGGTGGCGTCCCCTTCGACGGGCCCGGCGAACCACTGCTGATCATCGTCGAGCCGGGCAGCCACTGGCAGCTGACCGTTCCGACGGGGGACGGCCCCCGCCACTACGGCCTCCACCGTGACAACAGCAACGCGGACATCACGGTCAGCCTGGACGCGCAGCTTTACGTCGCCCCCGAGGCCGTCACCTTCGGAGGCGTGGTCTACCCGCGGGGCTACCGGGTGAGCGGCGAGCTGGAGCTGTTCGGCCTGCGCTCGCGCAGCGACGTCAGCGTGGACCCGAACCTCGGCCTGTCGCTGGAGAGTTCGATGGACCGACTGGTGGTGGGCGGGGAGCAGGTGCTGGTGCTGGAGGGCGACGTGCCGGGCAGTGGCCCGAGCCTCTCCGTCGCCACCACGGAACGCCCCGGTCAGCAGCGGAGCGACGCGCACGCGACGATCTCCGGCCGGCTCCGACTGTTCGGCATGGAGCGTTCGCTGCACGCCGAGGTCACCGCCGACTCGCTGGTCTTCGCCGTCAGGCACGAGCCGATCCAGGGCGTCATGCTGCAACTGGACCTGGACTGCCGGCTGCGGGACCGCACCGACCTGGCGGTGGCAGGCACGCTCGGTCTCGCGGTCGGCACGCTCGACCTCGGACCGCTCGGCCGGTTCAGGGTCGACGGTGGCGTGCAGGGCCGGCTGGCCGTCCAGGTCCGCGACGGGAACGTGGAGGCCGTCGTCAGCGGCACACTCACCGTGGCGACCAGCACCGTCGCGTGGTCGCGGGCGCTGAGTCCCGTCGACCTCTCCCCCCAGCGGTTGGCGGCGACGGTGCGGGAGGCCGTCACCGACCGGGTCCGTATCGCCCTCGGTACCGTCCAGGCCTGGATGGACGCCGTCAGCAACGGGCTGATCGCCGGGGTCAAGGACTACGCCGACGTGATCATCGAGTGGTTCGGCGTGCGGACCGCGGACGAGGCGGCCTCCTATCTGGCCCAGGTGCCCGAGCTCGGCCCGCTGGCCGTGCTGGGCCTGCTCACCGACGCCCGGTTCACCCCGCTGGCCCGGAGCGAGGCGATGACCGAGGTCTACCGTTGGGGCGCGGCGGTGGCCGACGCCGCGGACCTGGTCGTCACCGACGCCGCGCTCCAGATCGGCGACCTGTTCGGCATCGAACGGGGCACGGTGAAGCTGGTGCTGCTCAACCGCACCGCCCGGCTGCTGACCGTCACGGGCGTGCGCGGCGACGAGATCCAGCGCGGTCCCGACACCGTCGTGCTGCCCGGCGCCGCCGGGCTGGTCGGGGTGTTCCGTGACGCGTCCAACCGTTGGGAGTGGGTGTACCTGCAGGACCAGACCACGGGCGAGGAGTACCAGCTCTCGATCGAGCGGACCCGGACCGGATCCCAGTACGCGTACTTCGGCTACCACGACAACGGGGCCGGCGCCGGGAACCTCAACCCCAGCAGGTTCGCCGCAGGTGTGGAGGTGACCATCTGGAACCACAACCGCCCCACCGCGACGTACGAGTTGCGGAAGCCGCCGCTCCCGCGCACCACCGCTCCGGTGCTGGACCACGACCGGGTGGCCGCGCTGCCGGGCGTGCTGCGGGTCGGCCAGTACCTGCTGCCGGGCGAGTCCGTGTCCTCCCCCTCGAAGCGGTACGCGCTGCGTTACGGACCCGACAACCTGCTGGTGCAGCTGGACGGCAGCGGCACCGTGGTCTGGCGCTCTCCCGGCGAACCGGGCCACCCCGGAATCTGCGTGCTGCAGCGCGACGGCAACCTGGTGATCTACGACCGCTACAACAAGCCCACCTGGTGGACCGCGACCAGGGGCGACTCCAACGTGCTGCACGTCGGCGACGCCGGCGGCGTGGAGCTCCACTCCGGGAGCGGCACCCGGCTCTGGGCGAACCACGCCTAGCAGGCTCCTGAAGATCTTGATCTGGAGGGGTTGTCCTGGTGGGGACAACCCCTCCTGTGTCAGGTTGCAGGTGCGAGGTTCCAGGCGCGACCGGTGTGGGTGAGGCCGAGGTTGATCAGGCGGCGGAGGTTGAGGGCGGCGGCGCGGTTGTGGAGCCAGGTGTTGTTCTTCAGGACGCCTCGGTAAGGGGACTCTGCGGTTGCCCGCGGCGACGAGCCGGGCCATGGCGCGTTCGACGGGTGGGCGTCAGCGGCGGTGTTCGGCTCGCCAGTTGGGGTCGGTGGCCGGCTGGCGGGCGGCTTTCGCATGTCAGGACGAGGCCGAGCTGGCGGTACGGCCCAGCCCGATAGGTCGGGTCAGGTTCGGCGACATCAGAGAATGTTCCAACCGAGTTGGTCATCCTCTCTGCGGAGCCCCTCGATTCGGCGTCGCACCTCGCCAAGCGTCCCGCTGCCAGGAGTGGCCCGCTTGGCGTTCGTGGTGATCATCCGCAGCTCGCGGAGATCGCGGAGCACGGGGTACCCGCTCCACGAAGTGACGTCGAATCCGTACCGATCGGCGAACTCCTCATAGTGGGAACGCCCATAGCCGAAGCGGCGGCAGTGAATCTCCACGGTCACGAGATCGAGTTCGGGCGGCCCGAAACAGGCCGTGTCCCAGTCGCACAGGACCGCCGAGCCTCGGTGGTGCAGGGCGTTCCGGTGCTGCGGGTCGCCCTGGAGCAATCCGGGTCGGAGAACGAAGTCCACCTCGGCAAGCGCGGCCTCAAGGCTGTACAGGCGCTGCCGGAGGTAGTCGAGGTCATCGGAAGGCAGAACGTTGATCACCTTGATCGACCGTCTGATCGCGCCAGCAGTGTCCAGCGGCCGAACGGCGAAGGGCGGAATCGGAAGTCGGTGCAGCGTATGGAGCGGCTCCGCGAGCTCTGTGGCCGGCACCGGGTAGTCGGGCTGAGGAAGGTAGCGCCAGAACGTCACCGCATGCTCGCCGACCAGGACGGGCTGCTCCCCCGGAAGAAGCTCGACGGTCGGAAAGCCTTGCTCGGTGAGCCATTGCACCAACTGGACCGTCCGACGAACGCTCTCCAGCGAGGTGCCCGCCCGGGCGATCTTTGCGACTACCTGGGCGGTCTTCAGCAGGTACACGGCGTTGGTGTGACCACGCAACATCTCGGCGTCCGTGCAGTCGAGCCCGACCTGGCGGCAGGCGTCATCGAGGACAGTGAACACCTCGGACTCGGCGAACCCGCCGACGGTCCGGACCGGAGTACTCATGTCTGTAAGGCTGACGGCCGCAGGGGCCTTCTGTCACATCGTGCTCGCCGGAAGCACGAGGATCTCGCCCAACTCGCGGACCGCACGGTTTGAGCGGGTACCAGGTGGCAGCATGTCGATCACGTCATGAGCCCGTGCGCCGAGGATCGTCGTGCGATGCGCCTGCGGCACCATCAGATAGGTGTCGCCGGCCAGCTGGCACGCCTCCGCGACACTGTGATCATTGACCATGCACATCGCCTCCTCCAGACGCAGGAGAGCAGGATCGATTCCGGTCCGGTCCGGGTACAGCGGCAACGCCTGAGCCTGCACCTGCCGGGCGCGAGCCGTGTCCCCGAGGTAGGTGTACGCGCCGGACAGGTACAGGTAGAGCCGACGCGTCGGGAAAGCCCAGGCGTCGTCCACATCGACCGTGCCCTGCGAACAGCGCTCGAACAGGTCTTGGGCCTGCCGGATCGCCGTGCGGGCATCCTCCGTGTTCCCCTGGCGTGCCAAAGCCCGTGCGAGGGCGGCGGTGGCGAAAGCACCGGTAGCAGTCGGCCGGCCCCGGTTCAGCAGCCGCGCCTGATCGGCAAGCTCAACGGCTCGGTCAAGTGGGCCGTAGTAGTACGGCAGCATGGCCGCCTGAACCCGGACCCGAGCGCGAAGTTCCCAGTTCCCGCTGTCGTCAGCGGCGGTGCGCGCGGTGCCGTACCAACGTTGCGCCTGCTGCAGGCGCCCGAGCTTCATCAGGGCATCCGCGGTCAGCGTCGCCAGTAGCGCCGTCATCTCGGAGAGCCTGCTCTGTACGTGAGCCGGCTGCCGTTCCTGGGCGAGCAGGCGCACCTCGTCCAGGTCGAACAGCAGGTAACCCAGCATCTCGGTCGGCGGCGTGAAGATGTAGAGCCGACGCAGCTCCGCCATCCGGTCGTCCAGCACCTCCAACTGGGTCGCGCTCACTGTGGTCTGGGCCATGGTGTGCTCCACGGCTCGACGGGCGGCGTCCACCAGATGGTCGAGCGAATCGCTGGAGAGCAGACCAGGGCGCGTCCGGTCCTGCTCCGCAGGCGTCGCGACAGATCTGACAGCGGGAAGCGTGGGGCGCTCGTCGTCCGCACGGTAGTTGCCGGATAAGCCCAGGCCGTGCGCATCGGTCTCGTACAAGCGACACAGCAGATCGACTGTCTGTGCCCTCGGCCGGCGGGGCGAGGTCTCCCAGGCCCGGAGCTGATCAAGGTCGACACTTGGGCGCGGCAGGCTACGTGTTTCGCACAGTTCGATCAGCTCATCGACCGCTTGCTGCAGCGTCCAGCCCCTGGCCAGACGGTGGCCTCGCAGCCGGCTGACATCACAGCACTCCACCACCGCAGCCACCGTGGTGTCCGTCGACCAATTCTCTGCCGCGGCCGTCGCTCTGATGCGAGCGGCACAGGACGGTTTGTGAGCCACGCCCAGGCACCTCCCTGAACACACTGGGTGGTCCAGCGTAGTGATCTGGGTTACTGACTTGCAGCCAGAATCCGTAAGTAGTCACTGATTTGGTTCCGCCCGGTCCGACGGTTCCGACAGGTGCCGCCGGACACCGAACTTCTTGCGGTTGTCCGACCCGAGCCAACTCGGCGAGCCTGTTCCGGCACGAGGCGGCGGACCAGCCAACTCTGCAGACAGTCCGAAAACCCCCGCGTGGTTCCCTTCGCCTGCACCGCGCCTGGCAGTTCGCAAGACGGGCCGGCGTGACTGCCGGGCCGACCACGAACAACACTCGCGGCGCCTCCGAGCCGCCACCACGGGCTCCTACGACCCTGTTCACAGAGGACGTGTGCCATGACGTTGCTTCACACGACCCGAGGCCTGGGCACTACCGCCGATCTCGCGGCGGTCGGCTCCCCCGCCCCCACCCCGAGCGCACTCCACAGCGAGCTCCCGGACACACACAAGGCTGCCGGCACGGCACGCGCCAAGCTGAACCAGCTGCTCAGGGGCCGCTTGACGCCTGATTCCCAAGGTACCGCGAGTCTGATCCTGACTGAGCTCGTGGCCAACGCCGTCACGGCCTCCGGAGGTTCGGGCTCCATCTGGGTCGAGATCCAGCTGACGGCCGACGAATTGCTGTTGGAGGTGTTCGATCGATCACCCGGCATTCCGTGTCGTCGGATGGCCTGCGACCTCGCCGAGGACGGACGCGGACTCCTCCTTGTCGAGGAGCTAAGCATCCACTGGGGCTGGCGTCCCGAACCGGGCGGCAAGGTCGTCTGGGCCATCGTCAAGGCCGAGGCAGCGAAGACGCCAGGGGCCAACCAACCTGGAACCGAAGGAGCCGTCCGTGCAGTCTCTGCCGCCTGATCTCTTCCAGCCCTCCCCCCACGGCCGCGGGCCCTGCTGCTGGACCTCGACGGAGTCCTCTGGGACACCTTGCCGGTCATGCAGGCCGGTTGGGCCGAGGTCCGCGCCCAGCACGGCGTGTCGGTCTCGTTCTCGGCGTACCAGGAGCACCTGGGCCGCCCGTTCCTCGACATCATGGCGCTGCTGGGGCTGACCGCTGCCGAGGCGCTGCTGGAGACCTACGACCGCGCGTGCGTGCTCTCCTCGGACCGGGCCCGGATCTTCCCAGGGATGACCGAGGCCCTGCTCGCGCTGGCGAACCAGGGGTGGCTTCTCGGTGTCGTCACGTCGAACGCGCTCCACCGGGCCCAGCCGCTACTCGCCAGGACGGGCATACCGTTCGCGACCGTCCGCACGCCGGGTCGCGAGCGCGGTAAGCCGGCGCCCGATCCGTTGTTGATGGCGTTGCTTGATCTGCGTCTCGACCCGGCTCAGGCGGTGTACGTCGGCGACATGACGGTGGATCAGGAGGCGGCTCGGCGGGCCGGGATCGCCTTCGTGCATGCCTTGTGGGGCTACGGTCGTCTCAGCGAGCCGGCCGTGGCCACGGCGGAGTCGCCGTCCGGCCTGCTGGCCCTCCTCACGGGTGAGGTGCACCCGTCGGTGTCCCGGGTGTGGGACCTGTTCCGGCTCAGCGCGCAGGCGGACAGCTTGGAGCGCCTCCTGCACGAGGCGGCCGGCACCGCGCCCGACCACAACCGGCGGGTGACCACATGACCCCTTCGAATTACCCCAAACCCCCCGGTCAGAAAGGGACAAGAATGCCCCCGGTCCGGGCCGTGGCCTACCGTGGAGAACCGTGAACAAGGTCGCAATCGTCGGCTGCTCGGGCAGCGGCAAGTCCCACCTGGCCCGGGAACTGGGCGCCCTGCTGGACGCCCCGGTGTCGCACCTGGACGCCGTCTTCTACGACGACGAGTGGAACGAACTGCCCAAGGAGAAGTTCGCCCAGGCCCAGCAGGAGCTGGTCGCCGCGCCCAACTGGGTGATCGACGGGAACTACAACTCCACCCTGCCGATCCGGCTGGCTGCCTGCGACACCGTGGTGCTGATGGACGTCTCGACGGCGGCCTGCCTGTGGGGCCTGGTCTCCCGGCAGCTGCGGCACGGCAGCGGGCACAAGGGCAACGGCGTGCACAACCGGATCCACTGGGGCCTGATCAAGTACGTCCTGGGCTACCGGCGCAGCATGCGCCCGCGCGTCCTGGCGAAGATCCACGAGCACGGCGGGCACGCGGACGTCGTCCTGCTCACCAGCCGACGCCACGCCCGCCGCTGGCTGCAGCAGGTCGCTGCCGAGCAGTCCTGACCCCCCGCGCCCCCGGCCCGGGGGTGCGGCATGAGCCAGCCCAACCCGTTCCTGGACCCTGCCCGCCAGCAGGAGCTTTACGGGCGTGCCTCCCGGCTGGCCGGACGGACCAGTGCGCTGATGCACGCGAAGACCGCTGGCCGCCCCGTCCCCGAAACGATCGTCAGCCTGGTACAGGCCCACCACGCCCGGCCACACCAGCTGGGCACGGTGCTCGACATCGGCTGCGGTCGCGGCACCAGCAGCCTGGTCCTCGCCGAACAGCTCCGGCCGCAGCGCGTCGTCGGCCTGGACGCCGCCCCCGCCCTACTCGCCCAGGCCCGCGAGCGCGCCGGCACTGCGGTGGACTTCATCGAAGGCGACTTCCACGACCTCCCTCTGCCTGCCGACTCGTGCGACATCGCCGTCGCCGCGTTCTGCCTCTACCACTCACCCCAACCCGAAGCCGTAATCGCGCAGCTCGCCAGAGTCCTCACGCCCAGGGGTCTGGCCGTCCTGGTCACCAAGGGGCTCGACAGCTACCGCGAGATGGACCAACTCGTCGCCGCCACCAGCCTCGACGCGCGGGCCAACCAGCACGGGAGCCTCTACATCGCCGCCCACAGCGGCAACCTCGCGGCCCTGACCGCCTCCTCACTCGACGTGCTCACCGTCCTGGACGAGGAGCACACCTTCACCTTCGCGGATCACGACCACGTGGCGCACTACCTCGCCACGAACCCCAAGTACGACCTCCCGCCCGGCCTGTACGGCAACCCCGAGGCCCTGGCAGCGACCTTGCACAAGCTTCTTCCGGACCAGCCGCTCACCACGCGATCCCGCATCACCTTCGTCGTCGCCCAGCCGAAGGTGGAGCCGGCATGACCCTCCGTCAGTTCACCAAGCACTACGAGACCCCAGAGCGCGCCGCCGCAGCTGTCCGTCACTACACCTGGCTCCGGACCCACGTGCGGCCGTTCGCGCTGCCCGACCTGCTCGGCGTCGAGCCGACCCGGTTGCACTTCCAGGACATATCACGCTTCTGACGGTTCTTCCCAGCTCAGAGGCGTGGGGGATCCTCCCGAGTCAGCAAAGTGTCAGCAAGACTCCGAGGAGCGAACCGATCATGGCCACCGTCAAGCTCGTCCGCGGCATGGGCACCTTTTTCAAGGACTGCGAGCACCCCGAGGCGAAGTGGAGCCGCTGCCCGCACCCCTACACGATCCGCTTCCGCAACGCGGCCGGCCGCCAGACCGAGGAGGGCGGCTTCGCCGAGCAGACCCAGGCGATGACCCGGCTCGCCGAGGTCTACCACGCTCGCAAGAACGTGCCGGCGAGCCGGCGCAAGGCCGAACGCATCAAGAAGTACGGCGAGATGCGGTTCTCGCAGTACGTCACGGAGTGGCAGAAGGCCCAGCGCCATCTCGGCCCGGCTTCAGTGCGGCGCGTCGACTCAGTCCTGACGACCCATCTGCTCCCCGAGTTCGCCAGCCGCCGGATGGGCACCTTCGACCACAAGGTCGTCGAGGCCTACGTCCAGACGATGGAACGGAACGACGTCGGGCTCGCGACACAGAGCGGCGCCTTCGAGAACCTGAAGACGATCCTCTTGGACGCGCACCGGCTCGGCATCTACGAGGACCACCCGGTCGAAGGCGTGAAGCCCCCTCAGTACGACCCCGAACGCGCGGTGATCCCGTCGATCAGCCAGTTGCTGGCGATCCGAGACGCCGGCGACCACCGATTCCGCCTGGTCGCCGACCTCATGAGCGGCTGCGGTCTGCGGAACGGGGAGGCGTTCGCCGTCAACATCGACAACATCGTCGCCGACGACGTCTACCGCGTCCGCGAGCAGGCCAACCAGGTCACCCGGAGCTACGCGCGCCTGAAGCACCGCGAGGAGGGCGAGTATCGTGATGTCCCGCTGCCGGCGTCGGTCAAGCGCAGCATAGAGCAGTACGCCGAGACGTACGGGACCGTCGACGGATACCTGCTCCGCAGCGTCAAGGACAGCTCGAAGCCGTTCGGCTGGTGGACCATCGACAAGCAGTGGCGGAAGATCAAGGGCTCCGGGCAGGTCGACGTCCCCGAGGGCATGGTCCTCTACGGCCTGCGCCACTTCTTCGCCTCGAACTGCCTCGGCAACGGCATCCCGATCACCGACGTCGCCGAATGGATGGGGCATCGCAGCCTCGACGTCACCTTCAAGATCTACCGGCACCTGATGCCGGGCTCCATCAGCCGCGCCGCCCAGGTACTCGACCTGGGCATGGCTGCCTGAACGCACCGGCGGGTCGGCCCAGTTGGACCGACCCGCCGGTGCCGCTTGTGCTTCAGCTGGAGGATTGCCGCTGTTGCTTGACCCAGGCCCGGACTTCCGGGGGTGCCACACCGGGATGGTGTCGAGAGACCAGTACGCCTACGACGGCACGGCGCGCCGATAGTGCCGCACTAGGACTGTACGGAGCGACCGGGACGGTGTGCGCGGCAGCGCCGACCCACGAGATTCTGCGATGGTGCCGCACCGGGGCAGTGCGGAGCGACACAGTCGTCACCCTCGCCAACGCCAACCCCGGAACGCTGCGATGGTGCCGCACCGGAAGGGTGCGGAGCGATCGGTCAGGGACACGATTTTGACGGTGGAGCTGGCGCTGCGATGGTGCCGCACCGGGACGGTGCGGAGCGACCATCGAGGTCGACGCCACCCTCAAGGCGATCTTCGAGCTGCGATGGTGCTGCATCGGGAGGGTGCGGAGCGACCGGCGGGTGCGGGCGGGGAAGCGGACGGTGGAGACGCTGCGACGGTGCCGCACTGGGACGGTGCGGAGCGACTCCGCTACCAGACGCCGTCGTTGCCCAGGCGGTCGCAGAAGCTGCCATGGTGCCACACTGGAACGGTGCGGAGCGACGGTCGGCAGGTCGGCGCCGTTGGCCCTCGCCAGGTCGCTGCGATTGTGCCGCGCCGGGACGGTGCGGAGCGACGCTGGCGGAGGCGCGCGCGGCCGGCCTGTTCCACCCGCTGCGATGGTGCTGCACCGGGACGGTGCGGAGCGACGGGTAGTACCAGCCGTCGGCCGGCCCGGTGTAGAGGCTGCGATAGTGCCGCACCGGGACGGTGCGGAGCGAGGGCGTCCACTCCGTGCTGCGGCCACCAGACCGCCATGGTGCGGATCAGGATACGCGAGGAAGGTCTGTCGGCCGAGGCGGCGAAACTGCGATCGTGCCGCACCGGTGAGGTGCGGAGGTGTCAGGACGGGCCGTGGTGGGGCATGGTCAAGACCAAGCTGCGATGGTGCTGCGCCGGTGAGGTGTAGAGGTGCTGTCCGAAGAAGACAGGCACATGTGACGGTTCGTCGAGCTGAGATGGAGCCGCACAGATGAGGTGCGGAGGTGACCGGTACCACATGTCGGATGAGGCGTGGGCGGACATGCTGCGATAGTGCCGCACCGCACCGGGATGGTTCGGAGCGATGCGGATGTCGCCGCTTCGTGAAAACTGACCCCAGGCGACCCTGGGTCAGTTTTCAGGTTCTGACTCACTTTCAGTGCCGGAGCCACGGAGCGTGAGCGGAACCGCGATCATGAACGGTCGTGGCTGACGATCTCCTCCAAGACCTCTGGCTCCACCATGCCGCCGGCGTCGCGGTCAACACCATCACCGTCCACCCGCACCGTGTGACCATCCACGCCGCCACCACCAGCAACGAAGCGGGCTGTCCGTCCTGTGGGACGGTTTCGGGCCGGGTGCACAGCCGCTACGTGCGGCGGCTCGACGACGCGTCGGTGGGTGGGCGGCCGGTGGTGATCGAGTTACGGGTCCGGCGCTTCCGCTGCGGCGAACTGTCCTGCCCCCGGGCCACGTTCGCTGAGCAGGTGTCGGGGCTGACGTTCCGCCACGGCCGGCGGAGCCAGGGACTGCAGACGGTGATGCGGCGGGTTGCGTTGATGCTGGCCGGCCGGGCTGGGGCCCGGCTCGCGGACGTGCTGGCCGCGCCGGTGAGCCGCTCGACCCTGCTGCGGCTGATACGCGCCCTGCCCGAGACCGCGCCGACCACCCCGCGGGTGCTGGGCGTCGACGAGTTCGCCCTGCGCAAGGGCCACGTCTATGCAACAGTCCTGGTCGACATCGAGACCCGCCGCGTGGTCGACCTGCTGCCCGACCGCAGCGTCGAGACTGTGAGTGCCTGGCTCGCCGCCCACCCGGGGGTCGAGGTGATCTGTCGGGACCGCTCCGGTACGTATGCCGAGGCCGGACGCGTCGGCGCCCCGGATGCCATCCACGTCGCGGATCGCTACCACCTGTGGCACAACCTCGCCGAGGCCGTGGAGAAGACGGTGCTCCAGCACCGGGCACTGCTGCCCGAGCCCGCCGCCGTTGTCGACGAGCCGACGGCGGTGGCACTGCCCCAGGTCACCTCGTCGCTCCGCAGCACCGGGCGCCTGGCTGACCGGGTCCGCGAGCAGCACGCCGCCGTCCACGCGCTCCTCGGCGACGGAGTCGCTCTTCGCGCCGTCGCCGAGCGGCTGGGACTCGCCCGCAACACGGTCCGGCGCCTGGCCCGCGCTGCGGATCCCGACGAACTGCTGGTCGGCCGGTGGACCGGACGCGCCAGCATCCTCGATCCCTTCAAGCCGCACATCGACCAGCGGTTCGCCCAGGGCCTCACCAACGCCCGCCGCCTGTTCGAGGAGATCCAGCAGCGCGGCTACGCGGGCAAGGAACAGATCGTCCGCAGGTACGTCCACCGGCTCCGCGAGGCCTTCCCACGTCAGAACCCGCCACGGCGCAAGCCCTCGGTGCGCGACGTCACCCGCTGGATCACCCGCCACCCCGACCGGCTCGACGCCGACGACGCCCAGCGCCTGAAGGAGATCCTGGCACGGGTCCCGGCCCTGGCCGCCACCGCCGAACACGTCCGCAGCTTCGCCGAGCTGATGAACCACCGCCGCGGCCGCCACCTCAAGCAGTGGATAGCCGCGGTCCAGGCCGACCAGGTCCCCGCCCTGGCCGCGTTCGCCACCGGCCTCCTCACCGACCTCGACGCGGTGGTCGCCGGCCTGAGCCTGCGCTACAGCTCCGGCGCGGTCGAGGGCCACAACAACAAAATCAAGATGTTAAAGCGTCAGATGTTCGGCCGCGCCGGCTTCGACCTCCTGCGCCTACGCGTCCTCCATGCACCATGAGGTCTCCAGCTATTGCGGTCCACATGGTTGCACGCGGGCAGGCCCTGGCCGACGGCTCTCGACTGTCCGGGCCTGGACATACGATCGCCCCGTGACCGACCAATCCCTCGCCCCGTTTCACATCGACGAAACCGGCGACTCCGACCCTTCCCATTGCCTATTTCTCTTCGACGGCGACATGGAACAGGTCGCCGACGTCTTCGAGGCACACGACGCGGAGAGCCACGGCCACGGCTGGGAGAGTCTGGCCAGGTCACTGGTCAGGTCCTGCATGCCCGACAATGCGGGCAAACTCCACTTCGGTTCAGAGGCCGGCACGTTCGTGGTCTTGAGCAGCGACCTGAAAGCCCTCACGGACCTGGCCGCCCTCTTGCACTCTGCCTTCCACAATCGGGAACTCCTCGGCCGGTACATCGCGATGGCCAACCCGCGCTCCTGAACCGATAGAGCTCGTGAAGATGGAAGACCATCAAGCCCCTGGGGCTGGACAAGCCCACCGGTGGCGACCTTCTCACTGACGATCTGTCCCGGCTCAGCACTCCATGTAGCACGTGGAGTGGACGGTGATGGTGTTGACCGCGACGCCGGCGGCATGGTGGAGCCAGAGGTCTTGGAGGAGATCGTCAGCCACGACCGTTCATGATCGCGGTTCCGCTCACGCTCCGTGGCTCCGGCACTGAAAGTGAGTCAGAACCCAGGTTCAGCGACCGCCGACAGACCTCTGGTGTGAGGTATCCACAGGGCGGCGGACTGTCCGATGCCGGGAGGGCCGCGAGGGAACAGGTGCGGCTGCAGGCCGGCGGACGCATTAAGAGTGGCCGGAGGAATCGCGAGATCGCCGACGCGTCACGGGTGAAGCATCGATCCGTGGAGCGATGGCGCCGAGCCTCGCGGGAGCAGGGCGAGGCCGGGATGCTCGAAGGAGGGGACCCGATCTCACCAGCCCAACAGGTTGGGCAATGCATCGATGTACGGAGCGTAGTCGGGCTCTTCCTCGGCAATGCGGCCGAGCACGCGCCTGAACTCCTGGCGCTCCTCTTCGTTCATCGAGCTCAGGTCTGATGCGATGTTCTCAAGCCCTTGAGAAGCAACATCGCGATCGATCTCGTCAGCCGATGAATGGTCGAGCAACATAATGGCTGAGAGCACTGCCCTTGCAAGGTGGTCTTCAATCACTACTTCGCCTGCCTTCTAGCGATGGTCGTAACTCGATTAGGTGACGTCGGGACGCGCCCCGGTGGGCTGGTGACGGTCGATGCGCCGCACAGACCTAACCGACCAGGTCGTCGGAGAAGGTCATCCAGAGCGAAACGGTGTCGATCGCGAGCCCCCTGCCGATGAAGCAGTTGCTCGGGATCTCCAGCAGGTCGTCGAAGCGGACCTTGTGCCGAGTCTGCTGCTGGCTTCGCGGACCTCGCGTCACGGTCTGGAAGCAGGCGGAAGGTGTGCTCCAGGTCGAAGCGGCGGAGGAAGGACTGCCAGCAACGGTCCACGTCGGCCGGGGTCGCGCCGGTTCGCGACCACCACAGCAGACCGGACGGTTCACCCCGCCGCTGGGCAGCTTCTCGACGGCCAGCCGGATCACCGTGACCTTGATTACCGGCAACGGCCCGTCGTGCTCCAGCCAGGCCACCCGGCGGGTCAGCCGGGGGTGGAGACGGTCCCAGGCCCGGGCGACGGCGGTGCCGTAGCGGCGGGTGTCGGTGGTGGTGACCGCCTGCTCGGCGTCCCAGGTAGCGGGGTCGCCGAAGACGAACTCAGCCCCGTGCTTGGGCGGCCGGCCCCAGGCCGGGTTGGCCGCGGCGAACTCCGCGCGGCTGGGCGCCGGTCGGCGCATCACCCGGTCCGAGCGGAGCCGGCCAAGGACCTGCACCGGCAGGTCGCCGAGCAAGTGGGCGATACGCGGGGCGTCGTATCCGGCGTCCATCATCACCAGGATCTCCGGATCGTTGGCCTTCCACTGCCCTGCGGCGATCAACCTGCCCACCGTGTCCCGGAGCTGGTCGGTGGTGACGGCGGCCAGGTCGGCTCCGGGCTCCAGTCGCACCGCGTCCAGGACGGCCGTCCACGACGTGTGCCCAGCCTCCAGCGCGACGACGAATGAGTACGGCCAGCCGGGGATCATCTGGTGCTTGGCGTCGCCGCGGCCATAGGTGTGGCAGAACGACCGGTCCGGGCAGGTCCCGGCGTCCGGCCGCAGCCACGGCGAGACGTCCACCGCCAGCACCAGGCGGCCGTTGGCGGCCCGCGGCAGCGAAAGGCTGGCCAGCTCGGTCCGCAGCCAGTCGACGTCCAGGCGGCCCTTGTGCAACGCGCCGTACAGGGCGCCGTGCCCACGCCGGTGCTCGGGCGTGAGCGCCAGGTCCACCAGAGTCTTCATCGGGCCCTCAGTGCACAGCAGCGCGTCAGCCAGCTCGAACAGCGCGTCCCCTCGACCGCGCAGGCAGTCGTAGAAGTCCGCCCGGAAGCGTGACAGTTCCGCGAACGGATCGCGCTGGCTTGCCTGTTCCACCACACTCGTCACCACCGCCTTCGCGTGAAGTCCTCTATCTTTTAGCCGAGTTCAGGATCACGTGAAGGCCGACCCACCGTCTTGGGAATCCCCGTGTGGGTGACAGGGTCGAACAGTCAGATTCGGGGACCTCGGCGGCAGCGGATTCCCCACTCGCCGCTGGGCGAGAAGGTCTCGCCGTTTGCTCGTGTCACGGACAGGCTTCGGCCGTCGAAGCTGATCCGGTCGCCGATCGCCAGGAAGAGCGGGCTGTCCAGCTCACAGAAGCCGCCGCTATCCGTCTCAAGATCGTCAACCAGCATCATCCGCGGGACCGGAGTGACTCCGTCAGCAATCAGCAGCATGCCGGGATCGTCCCACGCCCGGTTGATCGACGGCGTTCGATCTCCGCGGCCGATAGGTAAAACGGCAAGCTCAGAACGTTCCGAAGAAACGGTCCCACCACGTGGGCCACTGCCCGTACAGGCGCGCTCGACTCGGCCCGTCGTAGTCGGACTCCACCAGTTCCTCCGGCAGGACCGTGAAGCCGAGCTCGACAAGGGCCCGCTCAACGGCGCCCAGATCGGCGGCGTCCAGCTCGCCTTCGTCCTGGGCGTCCTGCGTCCCGAGGAAGGCTCCGGGGTTCTCGGCACAGACCAGGGCGAGGGACCCGAACTTGCTGACGCAGACGACGATCCGGGTCCCGCATACCGTGGCCTCTGCGGGCACAGTTGCCCGCCCGTACTCGCTGGAATCCTGCGTATCCTGCTCAGCCACGCACGGAACCCCGAAGTCACCTTCGAGCCGCGCGACCAACTCGCCGAACCGCGCAGCGACTGCGTTCCGGTCGTACGCCGCCGGCCACTCAAGCCACTGCGGGTCATCGAGCTCACGCAGCAACGTCAGCAGATCCGCCCCAGTCTCCGTCACCTGCACATCATGTCGCAGCACCCGCAACGTGACCCACGCGAGGTGAAGCAGCCCGCTCCCCGACAACACGCATTCAACTTCAGTAGCTCCCTGCGGCACCGGCTCGGCAGACTCCTCCGGCCCGATCCTTTGATAGCGCGTACACGACCATGTCCTGTGAGGTGGAAGACCAGGCTGAGGTCAGGCTGCACCGGAGTGGGCTTGGGGTCGATTGTCCCGGAGGTGAAGTTCCGGTCGACGGTGACGATGCCGACAACGTTGTTGTGATCCATGGGTCTGCCATTCGATCCTGGTCCCACCCTTCACCGGTCGTTGGCGCGCACCAGATCCAGCACCCCAACCACCCCCGACTGCCATGGGGCAACGGTGCGTGTCCCCCCTCCGGCAAGGCCGGCCAGCCTCCTTGGGTCGACCACCGCAGGCGGACTGGAGAGCTCGAGGCCAACCGCCCAAACCGCCCAGATCGATTGCCTGATGGCCCGTCAGCAAGGTCAGCAAAAGGTCAGCAAGCGTACGGGTAGACCCTGTCAAACACGCGTAGACCTGAGAATCGCTCCCCTTGCCGACGGGTCGTCCCCTAGGGCAGTTCCCTCCCCGCCCGAGCCTGGCACGGTACAACTCCGGGCTCCCGCCGCCCCTCCCTGGGGGTCGAACCCGACACGCCATCCGGATCAGGTTTCCGCAGGTCAGCGCACCCTCCCCCGCGGCTTCAGCGGCCCCGGCGGCAGCACCGGGGCCCGCAGCCTCTCCCCCGCGTACCCGTGCACCACTCCGAACCGGTCGCCCTTCTCCCAGTCCTCGACGGCCTGTACGATCTCAGCACTGTCTCGGCCGATGAAGTTCCACCACATCACCAGCCGCTCCTCGAACGGCTCGCCGCCCAGCAGCAGCAACGACGCGTCGGTGCGGGCGAGGAGGGGCAGGGAGCTGCGGCCGCAGCCCAGGTAGAGGAGCGAACCGGGCTCCACCAGGACGCCGTCCACGTCGACGCTGCCGCTGATGGACAGGGCCGCGTACTCGAACTCGGGCTCGACCGGGAGGTCCGCGCGGGCACCCTCCGTCAGTGACAGGTCGACGCCGACCAGCGGGGTGTAGGTAGTGCCGGGCGAGGTGGCGCCGTCGACCGAGCCGAGGATCACGGTGCCGCGCAGGCCGCCGGCGGTGATCTCCGGGAGCACCGGGTGGTGCTCGAAGTGCGGGGCGGTGTGGCGGTGGGTGTCCGGCAGGGCGACCCACAGCTGCGCGCCGTGCAGCAGGCGCGGGTGCTCGCGCGGAGACTCCTCAGAGTGCGAGATGGCCCGGCCGGAGGTCATCAGGCCGAGTTCGCGCGGCCGGACGGTCTGCAGGCTGCCGAGGCTGTCGCGGTGCAGCACCTCGCCGTCGTGCAGCCAGCTGACGGTCTGCAGGCCCATGTGCGGGTGCGGCGGGACCTGCATGCCGGGCTCGTCGGCGATGTCGTCGGGGCCGTAGTGGTCGACGAAGCACCAGGCGCCGACCATCCGGCGGCCCAGGGTCGGCAGCAGGCGGCGGACCTCGGTGCTCTCGCCGAGCGGGACGGTCCGCCCGGTCAGCAGGTCGCGGACCGGACCGGTGGCGGACTGGCCGCCGCAGGGCGTGGCGGTGGGACGCAGGTCGAGATTGCTCACACCGCCACCGTAACTGACCCCGGCTCAGCCCACCCGCAGGTCAGTACGGTCCCAGGGCTCGAAGCCGACCTCAGTGCGCGCAGGCCCAGGCCGCGCCCGCGGTGGCCGCCTCCGCCTGGGCCCGCAGGGCGCGCACCGCCGCGGCCGGGTCCTCGGCGCCGTAGACGGCCGAGCCGGCGACGAAGACGTCCGCGCCCGCCTCGGCGCAGCGCTCGATGGTGCTCGCCGAGACGCCGCCGTCGACCTGGAGCCAGAGCTGCAGGCCGTGCTTGCTGATCAGCTCCCGGGTGCGGCGGATCTTGGGCAGCATGATGTCCAGGAAGGCCTGGCCGCCGAAGCCGGGCTCGACCGTCATGACCAGCAGCATGTCCAGCTCGGGGAGCAGGTCCTCGTAGGGCTCGATCGGCGTGGCGGGCTTGAGTGCCATCGAGGCGCGGGCGCCCTTCGCCCGGATCTCGCGGGCCAGCCGGACCGGCGCGGCAGCGGCCTCGACGTGGAAGGTGACCGAGCCGGCGCCGGCCTCGACGTACTGCGGGGCCCAGCGATCCGGCTGCTCGATCATCAGGTGGCAGTCCAGCGGGGTGCCGGTGGCGCGGGCCAGCGACTCGACCACCGGGACGCCCAGGGTCAGGTTCGGCACGAAGTGGTTGTCCATCACGTCCACGTGCAGCCAGTCGGCCCCCTGCACGGCCTCGGCCTCCTGGGCCAGGCGGGCGAAGTCCGCGGACAGGATGCTGGGGCTGATCTGGGCCATGACCGACTACCTTCGTGCGGGGGCTGGGGGCACTCCGGGAACCGGGCACCTGGACCCATCATCCCGTGCCGCGCCTCCGACGACCGCAACCCCGTGCCCCGGGTGATCGGCGTCACACCCCGGTCGTGGTTACCGGGGCCGCCGCGGTGGCCATCAGCCCGTGGACGGACCCGGTGGACCCGACACCCACCGGACCGTCCCCGTACGTCCGCACGCCCGCACGCCCGCACACGCGCGCTGCCCGCGCTGTCCGTCGAGCCGACACGCTCCTGCCAGGAAGGTCTCCCGATGTCCGATCCCGTCCACCCCGCCCGCGCGCTGTGGCGGCTCTTCGAGCCGGTGTACGCCGTCACCTTCCTCCAGCCCGAGAGCCGGGCGGCATTCGAAGCGGCCGGGTTGGACGGCGGCTGGCGCGGCTACTTCGCCGGCCGCGCGGCGCCGCTGGGCGCGGTGGACGCGCCGACCGTGACCGCGTCCTTCTTCAGCTTCGCCCCGGCGATGGTCGCGCAGGCGCTGCCGGACGTGTGGACGCACGCGAGCCCGTCGCAGGCGCTGGCCGCCCGGACCCGGGGGTCGGCGGCGGCGCTGGCCCGGTTGCTGGAGCCGGTGGCGGTCGAGCAGGTCGAGGCGGCGGCGACGGCGCTGGAGGAGGCGGTGGCCCGGCTGGACTGCGCCGGCCGGGTGCTGGCCGCCGCCAACGCCGCGCTCCCCCGGCCCACGGACGTCCACGGGCGACTGTGGCAGGCCGCGACCGTGCTGCGCGAGCACCGCGGTGACGGCCACGTGGCCGCGCTGGTCGCGGGGGGGCTGGACGGCTGCGAGGCGCCGGTGCTGCACTGCGCGACGGGCGCCGACCGCGAGGTGCTCCAGCCGCTGCGCGGGTGGACGGACGACGCGTGGGCGGCCGCCACGGCCCGGCTGGTCGAGCGGGACTGGCTGACGCCGCAGGGGGCGGTCACCGAGCTCGGCCGGGCCCGGCACCGGTCCGTCGAGGAGGCCACCGACCTGGCCGCCGGCCGCGTCTGGGCGGGCCTGTCCGACGACGAACTCGCGCGCCTGACGGCCGTCCTGAAGCCGATCGCGGTGCTCTGTCGCGAGCGGATGCCGATCAACCCGCTCGCGATGCCGCCGGTGGAGCCGTAGCGGAGCAGCAGTCGGACGGCCGCCCGGGCCACGGCCACGACCGCCGTCACCGCCACCGCCACTATCTTTGACGGTGTGTCAACTCAACCGAACACCATGCTGATCACCGGAGCGACCCACGGCCTGGGCCGGGCACTGGCCCTGCGCCTGGCGGGCCCCGACACGCTGCTCGTCCTGCACGGCCGCGACGCCGGGCGCGCCGCCGAGGTGCGGGACGAGGTCCGCGCCGCGGGCGGGCGGGCCGAGGTGCTGCTCGCCGACCTGGCCGACCTGCGCGAGGTGGACCGCCTGGCCGACGCGGTGCTGGACGGCTTCGAGCGCCTGGACGTGCTGGTCAACAACGCCGGGATCGGCACCGGCGCACCCGGTGCGCCGCGCCGGCAGAACGCGGACGGGGTCGAACTCCGCTTCGCGGTGAACTACTTGGCGGGCTACCGGTTGGCCGACCGGCTGCTGCCCCGGCTCACCGGCACGGCCGGACGGATCGTCAACGTCGCCTCGGCCGGCCAGCACCCGATCGACTTCACCGACCCGCAGCTGCTCGCCCACTACGACGGCGGCCGGGCGTACTGCCAGGCCAAGCTGGCCCAGATCATCCACGCCTTCGACCTGGCCGAGCGGCTCACCGCCGCCGGCTCGCCGGTCACGGTCAACGCGCTGCACCCGGCCACCTACATGCCCACCGGCATGGTCCTGGAGTCCGGCGTGACACCGGTGAGCACGATCGAGGAGGGCACCACCGCCACCCTCGCGCTGGTCACCGGCGATCCGGGCACCCGCACCGGCCGCTACTACAACGGCCTGCGCGAGGCCCACCCGCACCGGCAGGCCTACGACCCGGCGGCCCGCGCGCAGCTTCGCGAGCTCTCGGCCGGGCTGGTCCGGGCGGTGCTCGGCACGTGAAACCGGGCGGGGGCGGTCCGTCCTGGACC
>NZ_JBHYKG010000060.1:0-33582 GCF_042741245.1 Kitasatospora sp. NPDC058965 | reverse complement strand
TTTCGTCTTCTGCGACCTGACGGCCCGTCCGACGTGTTGAACTTTAGCCCAACTCCGCTCCGAAAAGCGAATCCGGGCCCCCGGACTTCTCCGGGAGACACCACCGAGGAATTACCGGCGCAGCACAACGGACCGGCCCCGTGCGAACGCACGAAGAACCAGCACAGAAGTAGTGCGAGAGGTATTTCCTGGGAGTGGCCGCTCCGGGACCGTCCACACAGACGCGTGTCCGGTGCTCCCTGCCGAGCGACTAGGACACGCTACGCCCTTCCTGGCTCGGGGGCAAACCGTCGCCGGACGGCACGGGGAGCACCGCGAGGACACGGCGAGGGCCGGCCCGCCCGCGAGGGGTGGACCGGCCCCGTTTGAGCAGTTGTCAGCTGTTGGTCGGGAAGCCCAGGTTGATCCCGCCGTGCGAGGGGTCCAGCCAGCGCTGGGTCACCGCCTTGCCCCGGGTGAAGAACTGCACCCCGTCCGGGCCGTACGCGTGGGTGTCACCGAACAGCGAGGCCTTCCAGCCGCCGAAGGAGTAGTAGGCGACCGGCACCGGGATCGGCACGTTGATGCCGACCATGCCGACCTCCACCTCGTGCTGGAAGCGCCGGGCCGCGCCACCGTCATTGGTGAAGATGGCGGTCCCGTTGCCGTACGGGTTGGCGTTGATCAGCGCCAGGCCCTCCTCGTAGGAGGAGACCCGCACCACCGAGAGCACCGGGCCGAAGATCTCGTCGTTGTAGACGGACATGCCGGGCTTCACCCGGTCGAACAGCGTCGGGCCGAGCCAGAAGCCGTCGGTCGTGGGCTCGCCGTTGGCGTCCTCGGCGGTGATCACGTGCTTGCGGCCGTCGACGGTGAGCTCGGCGCCGTCGGCCACGCCGGACTCCACGTAGGAGGCGACCTTGTCCCGGTGCTGGCCGGTGACCAGCGGGCCCATCTCCGAGTCGCCGTTGCAGCCGGGGCCGACCTTGAGGGTGGCCATCCGCTGCTTGATCTTCTCCACCAGCTCGTCGCCGATCGGGTCGACCGCGACCAGCACCGACACCGCCATGCAGCGCTCGCCGGCCGCACCGAAGCCGGCGTTCACCGCGGCGTCGGCACTCAGGTCCAGGTCGGCGTCGGGCAGCACCAGCATGTGGTTCTTCGCTCCGCCCAGCGCCTGCACCCGCTTGCCGTACCGGGTGCCGGTCTCGTACACGTAGCGGGCGATGGGGGTCGAGCCGACGAAGCTGACCGACTTGATGTCGGGGTGCTCCAGCAGCCGGTCCACCGCGACCTTGTCGCCGTGCACCACGTTGAAGACACCGTCCGGCAGACCGGCCTCGCGCCACAGCTCCGCCAGGAAGTTCGCCGCCGAGGGGTCCTTCTCCGAGGGCTTGAGCACCACGGTGTTGCCGGCCGCGATGGCGATCGGGAAGAACCACATCGGCACCATGGCCGGGAAGTTGAACGGCGAGATGATGGCGACCGGGCCGAGCGGCTGGCGGATCGAGTAGACGTCGATGCCGGTGGAGGCCTGCTCGGTGAAGCTCCCCTTGATCAGCTGCGGGATGCCGCAGGCGTACTCCACCACCTCCTGGCCGCGGGCCAGCTCACCGAGCGCGTCCGAGTGCACCTTGCCGTGCTCGGAGACGATCAGCGCGGCCAGCTCGTCCTTGCGCGCGTTGAACAGCTCCCGGAAGGCGAAGAGCACCGAGGTGCGCTTGGCCACCGAGGCGTTGCGCCACTCGCCGAACGCGGCGGAGGCGGCTGCCACCGCCTGGTCGACCTCGGCGATCCCGGCGAAGTCCACCTGGCCGGCGACCCGACCGGTGGCGGGGTCGTAGATGTCTCCGCGGCGGGGCGCGGTGCCGGCCGTCGGGACCGGCGCGCCGCCGATCCAGTGGACGACGTGCTTCTCCGCGCCGCTGCGGCGCTCAGGGGACGTGCTCACGGTGGTCTGCCTCCCAAATTCACTGGCTCGTCATCCAGTCTGGTCGGCCGGTTCGGGCGGCTCAACGAGCACACTGACGGGGATACCCCGTTTGGCCTTACATCCCGTCGGGACCGGGGGTCCCGGGACCGCCCTCCCGCCTCACGGGTGCTCCCCCGGCCCGGCCAGACCGGCGGCCGCTCCGTGCAGTGCGAGCTCCAGCACCGCGGGGTCGGTCAGCCTGCCGGAACCGTCGGGCGCCACCAGCCAGCGCAGTCCCCGACCGCGCCGGTCCGGGTGCGGGACGGCCACCCACGCGCCGTCGCCCGCGCCGTGCACGCCCGTGCCGATCCAGCGCGTCGCCGTCCCCACCGGCACCAGGTAGCCCACGGTGTCGTCGCCCGGGTCGAACAGCACCGGGCCGCGGCCGCTCGGCGGGCCGGCGGCCAGCAGCCGCAGTGCGGGCAGCCCCAACCCGGCCGGCACCCGCAGCACGTCCCAGTACCGCCCGGCGGGCAGCAGCACGACGCCGTCGGCGCTGCGCTCCCACTCCCGCCGGCAGGCGGCCGGATCCGGTGCGGCCGCCGCCAACCAGGCCGCCGCGTCCTTCGCTCGGCTGCTGTCCATGACCCGCCCTCCGTGCCGCTGATCCGTCATCAGCTGGAGAGCGGCTCGGGGGGCAGCTCTTACACGACTCCGGCCCGGTCGCCGAAGACCGTGCGGTGCCAGTCCTTCCGGGCCACCGCCGTCGTGTCGTACATGACGTGCTTGACCTGGGTGTACTCGTCCAGCGAGTACTGCGACATGTCCTTGCCGTAGCCGGAGGCCCGGAACCCGCCGTGCGGCATCTCGCTGACGATCGGGATGTGGTCGTTGATCCAGACGCAGCCCGCCGCCAGCTCCCGGGTCGCGCGCAGCGAGCGGTGCACGTCGCGGGTCCAGGCGGAGGCGGCCAACCCGTAGGGGGTGTCGTTGGCCAGCCGCAGGCCTTCCTCGTCGCTGTCGAAGGGCAGCACCACCAGCACCGGACCGAAGATCTCGCCCTGCACCACCTCGCTGTGCTGCGGCGCCCCGGTGATCAGGGTGGGCAGGTAGTACGCGCCGCGGGTCAGGTCAGTCCCGTCGTGGCCGACAGCGCCGCGGGCTCCGCCGGTGACCACGGTGGCGCCCTGTGCACGGGCCCGCTCGACGAAGCCGGCCACCCGGTCGCGGTGGGCGAACGAGACGAGCGGGCCCAGGTCGGTCCGCGGGTTGCGCGGGTCGCCCAGCCGGACGGCGGCGAACAGTTCGGCGACCCCGGCCACGAAGTCGTCGTAGTGGCGGCGCTGCACGTAGGCGCGGGTGGCCGCGGTGCAGTCCTGGCCGGCGTTGATCAGCGCCGCGGCCACCACGCCCTGCACGGCGGCCGACAGGTCGGCGTCGTCGAAGACCACGAAGGGCGCCTTGCCGCCGAGCTCCAGGTGGATGCGCTTGACCGTGGCCGTGGCCAGCTCGGCCACCCGCTTGCCGACCGGGGTGGAGCCGGTGAACGAGACCATGGCCACCCCCGGGTGGCTGACCAGGTGCTCGCCGGCGCCGCGCCCCGCGCCGGTCACCACGTTGACCACGCCGTCCGGCAGGCCGGCCGCCGTGCAGGCGCGGGCGAACATCAGCGAGGTGAGCGGGGTGAGCTCGGCGGGCTTGAGCACCACCGTGTTGCCCGCCGCGACGGCCGGCAGCACCTTCCAGGCCGCCATCTGCAGCGGGTAGTTCCACGGGGCGATCGAGCCGATCACGCCGATCGCCTCCCGCCGCACGTAGGAGGTGTGGTCGCCGGAGTACTCGGCGGCGGCCTTGCCCTCCAGCTGGCGGGCGGCGCCGGCGAAGAACGCGGCGTTGTCGACGGTGCCGGGAACGTCGAACTCGGTGCTGAGCTTGATCGGCTTGCCGGTCTGCGCGGTCTCCACGGCGGCGAAGTCGGCCGCGTGCTGGTCGAGGATCGCGCTCAGCTTCAGCAGCGCGGCGGAGCGCGTCGCGGGGCTGGCCGCCGACCACTCGGGCAGTGCGGCGGTGGCGGCGGCCACGGCGTCGTCCACGTCGGCGGTCGAGGCGAGGCGGACCTGCTCGACGGTGCTGCCGTCGGCGGGGTTGACCACGTCGAAGGGCTCCATGCCGGTGCCGGGCACGGCTCGGCCGCCGATGTACTGGGCGCCTGTGGCGAAGTCGGTCAGCTTCATGGGTCGGTTCTCCTCCATAGGTGCCATTGCACCCGGTTCGCTCCCGCCGACCCTGCCGCTCGCCACCGGGCCGGACAAGGGTCACTCCGACAGCCGAGCCGCCAAGCGGCTTACAGGGTGCCAACCCCCTGCGGGGGTGACAGATCGTCATGGCGAGGCAAGATTCTGCTGACACCCTGCTCCACCGTCAGGAGGCCCCTGCGTGCTGCCCACCGTCTCCCAGGTCCTCGAACTCGACGCGCTGCGCCGCGGTCTGCCGCAGGTGGTGGCCGGGGCCGCACAGTTGAACCGCCCGGTGCGCTGGGTGCACGTCAGCGAGCTGCCGGACGTGGCCGGGATGCTGCACGGCGGCGAGCTGGTGCTGACCACCGGGATCGCGCTGCCGGACGACCGCGAGGGGCTGGCGCGGTACGTCCGGGAGCTGGTCGAGGTGGGGGCTGCCGGACTGGTGGTCGAGTTCGGCCGGCGCTACTTCGACACCCTGCCGCGGGCCCTGGTGCACGCGGCCGAGCAGCGCGGGCTGCCCCTGGTGGTGCTGCGCCGGGAGATCCGCTTCGTCGCGGTCACCGAGGCGGTGCACGCGCTGGTGGTCAACGCGCAGCTGGAGCAGCTGCGGGCGTCCGAGGCGGTGCACCAGGTCTTCAACGAGCTGGCCGTGGAGGGCGCGGAGCCGGCCGAGGTGCTGCGCCAGATCGCCCGGATGGCCGGACGGCCGGTGGTGCTGGAGAACCTCAGCCACCAGGTGCTGGCGCACGACCCGGCCGGGCGGACCGAGGACGAACTGCTGGAGCACTGGGAGCGCCGCTCGCGCGCGGTGCGCCCGGCCGGGCGCACCGGCTACGACCCGCGCAGCGGCTGGCTGGTGACCGTGGTGGGTGCGCGCGGCGAGGACTGGGGCCGGCTGGTGCTGGTGGACGAGCCGGGGGTGCCGTCCGAGCCGCAGGCGCACCCGCGGGCGATGCTGCTGGAGCGCGGGGCGGCCACCCTGGCGCTCAACCGGCTGCTCGTGCGCGACCGGGAGAGCCTGGAGCGGCAGACCCACCGCACCCTGCTGTCCGGCATCCTGACCCACGCGCTGACCGTGTCCGAGGTGGCGCTGCGCGCGCAGGCGCTGGGGGTGCCGTTGGAGGGCCGGCGGCTGGTCGGGGTGGTGCTGCGCCGGCGCGGCGGTCCGCTGCCGGCCGCGCTGGAGGCGCAGGCGCGGCTGCGCGACTTCACCGAGCTCGCGGCCGGGGCGGCCCGCTCCTGCCGGCTGGCCGCGCTGGTCGGCGCCCTGGACGACGAGGGGGTGGGCCTGCTGATCGCGCTCGGTTCGCAGCAGGACGAGCACACCGCACTGGAGGGCTTCGCCGCCACGCTGCGCCGGCTGCTGGCGGACAGCGGCAAGGAGAAGGACGGCACGCCGCCGGTGGTGGCGGTGGGGTCCTCGGTCGGCTCGGTGCGCGATGCCCGGCGGACCCTGATGGAGGCGACCCAGGTGGCGGACGCGGCGCTGCACGACGCCCCGGGGGCCCGGGCGGCCTCCTACTACCGGCTGCCGGACGTGCGGCTGCGCGGTCTGCTGCACCTGCTGCGCGACGACGCCCGGCTGCAGACCTACGTGGAGCGCGAGCTGGGACCGCTGCTGGCGTACGACGCGGAGCAGGGCTCGCAGCTGGTCCAGCTGCTGCGGGTCTACCTGGAGCAGGGCCGCAACAAGTCGGCCGCGGCGGATGCGGCGCACCTGTCGCGGCCGAGCTTCTACGACCGGTTGCACAAGGTGGAGCGGATCCTGGCGGTGGACCTGGACCAGGTGGAGTCCTGCCTGTCGCTGCACGTGGCGCTGCTCGCGCTGGACGCGGTGCGGCGCTGAGCCCGCGTCCGGTGCGGACGCGGGCCCGGAAGCGGGTCAGCGCACGTGCGCGTCCACCACGGTGAGCGCCTCGTCCAGCGCCGCCAGGCCCTCCTCGGCCTCCGCGACGCTGATCGTGCACGGCGGCACCACGTGGAACCGGTTCATGTTGGTGAACGGCCACAGTCCGCGCTTCTTGCAGGCCGCCGCCAGCTCGGCCATCGGGGCGTTGGCCGCGCCGGTCGCGTTGTACGGGACCAGCGGCTCGCGGGTGGCCCGGTCGCGGACCAGGTCGAGCGCCCAGAAGACGCCCATCCCGCGCACGTCGCCGATCACCGGGTGACGCTCCGCCAGCGCGCGCAGGCCCGGGCCGAGCACGGTCTCGCCGATCTCCCTGGCGTGCTCGACGATGCCCTCCTCGGCCATCGCCGTGAGGGTGGCGACCGCGGAGGCGCAGGCCAGCGGGTGCCCGGAGTAGGTCAGACCGCCGGGGAACGGGCGCTCGGCGAAGGTGGCGGCGATCTCGGCGTTGATCGCCACGCCGCCCAGCGGGACGTAGCCGGAGTTGACGCCCTTGGCGAAGGTCAGCAGGTCGGGGGTGACGCCCCAGTGGTCGGCGGCGAACCAGGCGCCGGTGCGGCCGAAGCCGGCCATCACCTCGTCCAGGACGAAGACGATCCCGTACCGGTCGCAGATCTCCCGGACCCCGGCCAGGTAGCCGGGCGGCGGGACCAGGATGCCGGCGGTGCCGACCACGGTCTCCAGGATGATCGCGGCCACCGTCTGCGGGCCCTCGAAGGCGATCACCTGCTCCAGGTGGGCCAGCGCGCGCTCGCACTCCTGCGCCTCGTTCTCGGCGTGGAAGGCGGAGCGGTAGGGGTGCGGGCCCCAGAAGTGCACCACGCCGGAGGTGCCGGTCTCGTTCGCCCAGCGGCGCGGGTCGCCGGTCAGCGCGATCGCGTTGGCCGTGGCCCCGTGGTACGAGCGGTAGGTGGAGAGCACCTTCTGGCGGCCGGTGTGCAGCCGGGCCATCCGGATCGCGTTCTCGGTGGCCTCGGCGCCGCCGTTGGTGAAGAAGATCTTGTCCAGGTCGCCCGGCGTGCGCTCGGCGATCAGCCGGGCCGCCTCGCTGCGCGCCTCGACCGCGAAGCCGGGGGCCAGGGTGCAGAGCTTGCCGGCCTGCTCCTGGATCGCGGCGACCACCTTGGGGTGCTGGTGGCCGATGTTGGTGTTCACCAGCTGGGAGGAGAAGTCGAGGTAGCGGTTGCCCTCGTAGTCCCAGAAGTACGAACCCTCGGCACCGGCCACCGCGAGGGGGTCGATCAGGGCCTGGGCGGACCACGAGTGGAAGACGTGCGCGCGGTCGGCGGCCTTGACGGCCTGCCCGGCGGCAGGATCGGCGGTGGGGATGCTCATGACCGCCAGCGTAGGGAAGACGCCGCGCGCCGGGCAGGCGCATCTTGTCAGGTGGTCGGGCCGCCGGGCTGACACTGTGCAAAGGGCCAAGGGGATTCCCCTTGGCCCTTGCTCACATCGGACGATCCTTCAGACCGCGCCCGTCCGGCGCCGAACGGTCACGACCCGCCAGATCGCGGTCATGCTGCGCCCAACGGTCACGACCCGCCAGATCGCGGTCATGCTGCGCCGAACGGTCACGACCCGCCAGATCGCGGTCATGCTGCGCCCAACGGTCACGACCCGCTAGATCGCGGTCATGCTGCGCCGAACGGTCACGACCCGCTAGATCGCGGTCATGACGTGCTTCACCCGGGTGTAGTCCTCGAAGCCGTAGCCCGACAGGTCCTTGCCGTAGCCCGACTTCTTGAAGCCACCGTGCGGCATCTCCGCGACCAGCGGGATGTGGGTGTTGATCCACACGCAGCCGAAGTCCAGCCGGCGCGACATCCGCATCGCCCGGGCGTGGTCCTTGGTCCACACCGAGGAGGCCAGCGCGTACTCGACGCCGTTGGCGTAGGACACCGCCTGGTCCTCGTCGGTGAACTTCTGCACCGTGATGACCGGGCCGAAGACCTCGTTCTGGATGATCTCGTCGTCCTGGTTCAGGCCGGAGACCACGGTCGGGGCATAGAAGTAGCCGACCTCGCCGACCCGGTGCCCGCCGGCCTCGACCGTGGCGTGCGCGGGCAGCCGCTCGATGAACCCGGTCACCTGCTGGAGCTGGTTGGCGTTGTTCAGCGGGCCGTAGAGCACGTCCTCGTCGTCCACCCCGCCGGTCTTGGTCTCCGCGGCGGCCTTCGCCAGCGCGGCCACGAAGGCGTCGTGGATCGACTCGTGCACCAGCACCCGGGTGGCGGCGGTGCAGTCCTGGCCGGCGTTGAAGAAGCCGGCGACCGAGATGCCCTCGACCGCCTCGGCGATGTCGGCGTCCTCGAAGACCACGACCGGGGCCTTGCCGCCGAGCTCCAGGTGGACCCGCTTGACGTCCTTGGCGGCCGACTCGGCCACCTGGATGCCGGCCCGCACCGAGCCGGTGATCGAGGCCATCGCCGGGGTGGCGTGCTCGACCATCGCCTTGCCGGTCTCCCGGTCGCCGCAGAGCACGTTGAAGACGCCGGCCGGCAGCTCCAGCTCGGCCAGCACGCCGCCGATGATCTCGGCCAGCAGCACGGTGGAGGCGGGGGTGGTGTCGGACGGCTTGAGCACCACGGTGTTGCCGGCCGCGATCGCCGGGGCGAACTTCCAGACGGCCATCATCATCGGGTAGTTCCACGGCGCCACCTGGGCGCAGACGCCGACCGGCTCGCGCCGGACGATCGAGGTCATCCCGTCCATGTACTCGCCCGCGGCCTTGCCCTCCAGCAGGCGGGCGGCACCGGCGAAGAAGCGGATCTGGTCGACCATCGGCCCGATCTCCTCGGACTTGGTCAGCCCGCGGGGCTTGCCGGTGTTGCGGCACTCGGCGTCCACCAGCTCGTCGCCCCGCGCCTCGACCGCGTCGGCGATCTTCAGCAGCAGCTTCTGCCGGGTCGACGGGGTGGCGTCGCGCCAGGTCTCGAAGGCGGCGGCGGCCGAGGCCATCGCCGCGTCCACGTCGGCCGCGCCGGACAGCGGGGAGGTCGCGTACGCCTGGCCGGTGGTCGGGTCGACGATCTCCAGCGTGCGGCCGTCGGCCGCGTCGACGAACTGGCCGTTGATGTAGTTGCGCAGCGTACGAAGGTCGCTCACGACTCTCTCCTCGGGTTGCGGTCGGCGCGGTCGGCGGCCGATCCGTCATGGGGCTGTGCCAGTGGACCGGGTGGGTGACCCGGTCCGGCGCCGGAGGGACGCCGGGTGGCCGGGCTGGGTGTCGCACGGTCCACTGGTGGGGAGCGTACGCCCCACCGGGACGCGCGCGCGTGACATGGCCAGGTTAGCCGGAAGTCTGCTGGGATCGACATAGTCGTGCGCAGATCGCAATGAAATCCGCAGGGCTTCCCGATCAGGGCAACGAAATCAGCAGGCATCGCACTTGCGCTCGGTGGATCCGTCGGGCACAGTGGCCGCGTGGCCAACCGCGACCGGAACAGCAGCGTTCCCCTCGACTCCGTCTCCAAGGCGATCATCGAGCAGCTGCAGGAGGACGGCCGCCGGGCGTACGCGACCATCGGCAAGGCCGTCGGCCTCTCCGAGGCCGCGGTCCGGCAGCGGGTCCAGAAGCTGCTCGACCAGGGCGTGATGCAGATCGTCGCCGTCACCGACCCGCTCACCGTCGGGTTCACCCGGCAGGCGATGGTCGGCATCACCGCCGAGGGCGACATCGAGCCGATCGCCGACGCCCTGGCCGCCATGGACGAGGTCGACTACGTGGTCTGCACCGCGGGGTCGTTCGACCTGCTGGCCGAGCTGGTGTGCGAGGACGACGAGCACCTGCTCGAAATGATCAACAAGCGAATCCGCGCGCTTCCCGGCGTGCGGAGGACCGAGAGCTTCGTTTACCTGAAGCTCCGGAAACAGACCTACACCTGGGGCACCCGATGAGCGCCGACCCGGCACAGAAGGACCTTTCGAAGACCGCCTACGACCACCTGTGGATGCACTTCACCCGCATGTCGTCGTACGAGAACTCCCCCGTCCCCACCATCGTGCGCGGCGAGGGCACCTACATCTGGGACGACAAGGGCCGCAAGTACCTCGACGGCCTGGCCGGCCTGTTCGTGGTGCAGGCCGGTCACGGCCGCGAGGAGCTGGCCGAGGCCGCTGCCAAGCAGGCCAAGGAGCTCGCCTTCTTCCCGGTCTGGAGCTACGCCCACCCCAAGGCCGTCGAGCTGGCCGAGCGGCTGGCCAACTACGCCCCCGGCGACCTGAACAAGGTCTTCTTCTCCACCGGCGGCGGTGAGGCCGTCGAGACCGCCTGGAAGCTCGCCAAGCAGTACTTCAAGCTGACCGGCAAGCCGACCAAGTACAAGGTCATCTCGCGTGCCGTCGCCTACCACGGCACCCCCCAGGGCGCCCTGTCGATCACCGGTCTGCCGGGCCTGAAGGCCCCGTTCGAGCCGCTGGTGCCGGGCACCCACAAGGCGCCGAACACCAACATCTACCGCGCCCCCGCCTTCCTCGCCGGCCCCGACGGCACCGTCGACCCGGAGGCCTACGGCCGCTGGTGCGCCGACGAGATCGAGGTGGCGATCCTCAACGAGGGCGCCGAGACGGTGGCCGCCGTCTTCGTCGAGCCGGTGCAGAACGCCGGCGGCTGCTTCCCGCCGCCGCCCGGGTACTTCCAGCGGCTGCGCGAGATCTGCGACCGGCACGACGTGCTGCTCGTCTCGGACGAGGTCATCTGTGCCTTCGGCCGCCTCGGCACCATGTTCGGCGCCGACAAGTTCGACTACCAGCCCGACATGATCACCTGCGCCAAGGGCATGACCTCGGGCTACTCCCCGATCGGCGCCACGATCATCTCCGACCGGATCGCCGAGCCGTTCTACAAGGGCGACAACACCTTCCTGCACGGCTACACCTTCGGTGGCCACCCGGTCTCCTCCGCGGTGGCGCTGGCCAACCTCGACATCTTCGAGCGCGAGGGCCTCAACCAGCACGTGCTCGACAACGAGGCCGCCTTCCTCGGCACCCTGAACAAGCTGCGCGACCTGCCGATCGTCGGCGACGTGCGCGGCAACGGGTTCTTCTACGGCATCGAGCTGGTGAAGGACAAGGTCACCAAGGAGTCGTTCAACGACGACGAGGTGGAGCGCGTGCTCTACGGCTTCCTCTCCAAGGCGCTGTTCGACAACGGCCTCTACTGCCGTGCCGACGACCGTGGCGACCCGGTCGTCCAGCTGGCCCCGCCGCTGATCTCCGACCAGTCGACCTTCGACGAGATCGAGCAGATCCTGCGGACCAGCCTCACCGACGCGTGGGCGAAGATCTGACGCTCCGCCGGCGCTCGCGGGACCTCCCGGGGCCGGATCCGGCAGCCTCCTCCTCAGGGCTGACGGGTCCGGCCCCGGGGCTTTTACTGATGATCTGCTGATGGTTCGTCCGGGTTTATGACAACTACTCCGGGTGTGCCGCAACCGCGCCGGGGCGATGTCGTTCTAATCTGACGACTGTCATTCCTTTGCACCCCGCAGAGCCGATCACGACCGGCGGAGGAACACATGTCAGCGGCCCCGCCCGACAACGACGTGCTGTGGGCGCGTGGCATCGTCAAGTCCCACCACGGCACCCCGGCGCTGCGCGACGTCTCGCTCGGTGTCCGCGAGGGCGAGGTGCTCGCCGTCACCGGCGCCCGGGGCTCGGGCAAGTCCACCCTGCTCGGCTGCCTCTCCGCCCAGCTCCCGGTCGACGCGGGCGAGGTCTGGTTCAACAGCTCGCCGGTGCACACCCTCGGCCGGGCCGGCCGGGAGAAGCTGCGCCGCGACCGGTTCGGCTTCGTCGGCTCCGAGCCGCAGCTGGTCCCGGAACTGACGGCGCGGGAGAACGTCGCGCTGCCGATGCTGCTGGCCGGCGCCGGCCACCGGTCCGCCTACGGCGCGGCCGACGACTGGTTGGAGCGGCTCGACGTGGCCGACTGCGCCAGGCGCCGCCCGGAGGAACTGGTCCGCAGTCAGTGCCAGCGGATCGCGGTGGCCCGGGCACTCGCCCCGCTGCCCCGGGTGGTCTTCGCCGACGACCCGACCGCCCCGCTGCACCGCGAGGCCCGGGACCAGGTGCTGCGGATACTGACCACCGCCGCCCGCTCCCACCAACTGACCCTGGTGCTGGCCACCCACGACCCCGAGCTGGCCCGGTACGCGGACCGCACGGTCGCCCTGGTGGACGGCCGCACCCCGGCGCCCGCCACCGCGGTCCGGCGCCCGTCGCCCGCGCCCGTCGCCGCTTCACACTGAGGACGCAGGTGTTCTATCTCCGGCTGGTCAGGGGCTACCGGGTCGTCGACCTGGGCCGCTGGCTCCTCACCGCGACCGCTGCCGCCGTGGTCGCCGCCTTCCTGCTGCGCGCGCTCGGCCGGGCGCTGAGCGACCCGCCCGGCGCCCACTCCGCGGCCGAGCGGCTGCTCTGGTGCCTGCCGCCGCTGATCGCCGTCGGCTGGTTCGCGGCGATCGCCGCCCGTGCGCTGCCGGTCCACCGGGCCGAGCGGATCGCCGGGCTGCGGGCGGCCGGCGCCGGGCCGCGGCGGCTGCGGCTGCTGATCGCCGGCGAGGTCGCCCTGGCCTGCGCGGCCGGCGCGCTGGTCAGCCTCCTGCTCTTCCTGGTGCTGCGCAACGACATCGCGGGGCCGGTCCTGGCCCCCGAGCTCGGCATGGGTGAGCCGCTGCCGCCCGCCGCGCCGATCGCCCTGGTCACGCTGCTGCCGCTGGTCGGCGGGATCGCGGCGGCCCTCGCGGTGCCGGGACGGGACGCGCTGCCGCAGGACCGATCGGCGCCGGCCGGCGCGGCGTTCGGACTGCCGCGCGTCCTGGCGGCCGGCCTGCTCACCGCCGGCGGCACGCTGACCGAGCTGTACGCGCTGCGCCCGGCCGCGGCCGACGACCCGCGCCCGCTGCAACTGCCGGCGGACCTCGGGCACACCAACGCGCTGCTGTTCGGCGGCTGGGCGGCGGCCGCGCTCGGCGCGGCCCTGCTCACCGGTCCGCTGCTGGCCGGGGTGGGTCGGCTGCTGGCACTGGGCCGCCCGGGCGCCCGCCGCCTGCTGGCCGGGCGCGGGCTGACCGGCCTGGCGCCGCGGCTCAGTGCCCCGCTGGCGGCGCTCGCGCTCACCCTGGCCGTGGTGCTCACCGCGGTGCGGCACTGGGTGGCGCCCGGCGCCTCGGGCACCGGGCCGTTGCCGGCCGCCGAGGCACTGCTGGTCACCGGCTGCGCGCTGGCGGCCGTCGTCGCCCGGCTCACCGAGCTGCGGGCCGCCCGCCGCCCGGTCGGCGAGACGCTGCTGCGCCTCGGCTCCTCCCCGCAGCTGCTGGCCGCCGCCACCCTGCTGCGCTGGTCGCTGGCCGGTCTGGTGCTGCTGGCCACCGGCGGACTGACCGCCGTGCTGGGCGCGGGGATGCTGACCTGAGGTCAGCACCCCCGGCGCCCGCGCCTGCTCGGCCCCGCCTGCTCGGCCCCGCCTGCTCAGCCGCGCCTGCTCAGCCGCTTCTGCTCAGCCCGCCGCGGCGAGCTGGCCGCAGGCCCCGTCGATCTCCTGGCCGCGGGTGTCGCGGACCGTGGTCGGCACCCCGTGCGCCTCCAGCCGGCGGACGAACTCGCGCTCGTCCTCGGGCCGGGAGGCGGTCCACTTGGAGCCCGGGGTCGGGTTCAGCGGGATCAGGTTGACGTGCACCCGGTGGTTCTTGATCAACCGGCCCAGCAGGTCGGCCCGCCAGGCCTGGTCGTTGATGTCCTTGATCAGCGCGTACTCGATGGAGACCCGGCGGCCGGACTTCTCCGCGTAGTGCCACGCGGCCTCCAGCACCTCGGCCACCTTCCACCGGGTGTTCACCGGGACCAGCTCGTCGCGCAGCTCGTCGTCCGGGGCGTGCAGCGACAGCGCCAGCCGGCAGCTCAGCCCCTCGTCGGCCAGCCGGTGCATGGCCGGCACCAGGCCGACGGTGGAGACCGTGATGCCGCGCTGGGAGAGCCCGAAGCCGTCCGGCGCCGGGTCGGTCAGCCGCCGGATCGCGGCCAGCACCCGGTTGTAGTTGGCCAGCGGCTCGCCCATGCCCATGAAGACCACGTTGCTCAGCCGGGCCTCGCCGCCGGGGATCTCGCCGCTGCGCAGCGCCCGCATGCCGGCCGCGATCTGCTCGACGATCTCGGCGGTGGACAGGTTGCGGGTCAGCCCCGCCTGGCCGGTGGCGCAGAACGGGCAGTTCATCCCGCAGCCGGCCTGCGAGCTGATGCACATGGTCACCCGGTCCGGGTAGCGCATCAGCACCGACTCGACCAGGGTGCCGTCGAACAGCCGCCAGAGCGTCTTGCGGGTGGCGTCGTCGTCGCAGGAGACGTGCCGCACCACGGACATCAGCTCCGGCAGCAGCTCGCCGGTCAGCTTCTCCCGGCTGGCCGCCGGGATGTCGGTCCACCCGGACGGGTCGGCGGACAGCCGCCCGAAGTAGTGGTTCGACAACTGCTTGGCGCGGAACGGCTGCTCGCCGAGCTCGGCGACGGCCGCCTTCCGCGCGGCGGGGTCGAGGTCGGCGAGGTGTCGCGGGGGCTTGGCGCCGCGCGGCGCGACAAACGTGAGTTCTCCGGGTGCAGGCATGGTCCGTCCAGTGTCGCAGATGCGGCGCGGGCCCCGGACGGGTCTGCCGTCCGGGGCCCGGGCACGCGGGGGTGCCGCTGGATCAGCTGCCGACGAAGGCGGCCAGCAGCAGCCAGACCACCGGAGCGGTGGGCAGCAGCGAGTCCAGCCGGTCCATGATGCCGCCGTGGCCGGGGAGCAGGGTGCCCATGTCCTTGATCCCCAGGTCGCGCTTGATCATCGACTCGGCGAGGTCGCCCAGGGTGGCGATGAGCGCCGCGCAGCCGCCCAGGATCAGGCCCTGCCACCAGTGGCCGTCCTTGATGATCCACTCCATCAGCAGCGCGCCGGCCAGCATCGACAGGCCGATGCCGCCGGCCAGCCCCTCCCGGGTCTTGCCCGGGCTGATGGTCGGGGCCAGCTTGTTGCGCCCGAACTTGTACCCCACCGCGTACGCCCCGGTGTCGCTGCAGATGGTGACCACCAGGAAGAGCACGATCCGCTGCGGGCCGTCGTGCGCGGCCAGCATCAGCGCCACGAAGGTGGCCAGGAACGGCACGTAGAACGCGGTGAAGACGCCCGCCGTTATGTCCCGCAGGTAGTTCTCCGGCGGTTCCTTCATCCGCCAGATCATCAGCGCCAGCGCGGTCAGCGCCAGCGCCGCCGCGGCGCCCTGCGGGCCGATCCAGTAGCCGGTGGTGAGCATCGCGACGCCGCCCAGCAGCAGCGGCAGCTGGGCGACCCGGATCTCCTTGCGCTCGGCCAGCCGACTGGTCAGCTCGTAGCTGCCGATCGACACCGCGGCGACCACCACGGCCAGGAAGAGCACCTTCACCACGAAGAGCGAGGCGATGATCACCGCCCCCAGGCCCACTCCCACGCCTATCGCGGCGGGCAGGTTGCGGCCACCGCGCTGCTTGCGGGGCTGCTGCGGCTCGGGCTGGGCCACCGGACTCTCCTGCGGGGGTGCGGACTCGGTTGCGCCCCTGGTGCCTGGGGCGTTCGGGGCGTCGTTCATCAGACCTCGAGGAGCTCGGCTTCCTTGTGCTTCAGCAGCTCGTCGATGCTCGCCACGTACTTGGCGGTGACGTCGTCGAGCTCCTTCTCGGCCCGGCGCACCTCGTCCTCGCCGGCCTCCTTGTCCTTGACCAGCTTGTCCAGCGCGTCCTTGGCCTTGCGGCGGATCGAGCGCATCGAGACCTTGGCGTCCTCGCCCTTGCTGCGCGCCAGCTTGATGTACTCCTTGCGGCGCTCCTCGGTCAGCTGCGGGAAGTTCACGCGGATCATGCTGCCGTCGTTGGAGGGGTTCACGCCCAGGTCCGAGTCGCGGATCGCCTGCTCGATGTTGCGCAGCGCGCTCTTGTCGAACGGGGTGATGACCGCCATCCGGGGCTCCGGCACGGAGAAGGAGGCGAGCTGGTTGATCGGGGTGGGGGCGCCGTAGTACTCGGCGACGATCTTGTTGAACATCGCCGGGTGGGCCCGGCCGGTCCGGATGGCGGCGAAGTCGTCCTTGGCGACCGCGACGGCCTTCTCCATCTTCTCCTCGGCCTCGAGGAGGATCTCTTCGATCACAGTCTGCTCCCTGTCCGGTTGCCCGTGGCGCTCACCGCCCGTGGCGTACTGATTGGCCCCACCGTGCTCGGGCGGGGCGCGGTTGACGACTGCTCAGGCCCGGACGGAATCCTGGCTGATGAGTGTGCCGATCTTCTCACTCCTGACGGCGCGAGCGATATTGCCCTCGGCCAGCAGCTCGAAGACCAGGATCGGCAGGCCGTTGTCCTTGCACAGGGTGATCGCGGTCAGGTCGGCGACCTTCAGGTCGCGGGCGATGACCTCGGCGTACTCCAGTGCGTCGAAGCGCACCGCGTCCGGGTTGGTCCTGGGGTCGGAGTCGTAGACGCCGTCCACCCCGTTCTTGCCCATCAGCAGCACCTCGGCATGGATCTCCAGGGCGCGCTGCACGGCGGTGGTGTCGGTGGAGAAGTAGGGCATGCCCATCCCCGCGCCGAAGATCACGACGCGGCCCTTCTCCAGGTGCCGGATGGCCCGCAGCGGCAGGTACGGCTCGGCGACCTGGCCCATGGTGATCGCGGTCTGGACCCGGGTCTCGATCCCTTCCTTCATCAGGAAGTCCTGCAGCGCGAGGCAGTTCATCACGGTGCCGAGCATGCCCATGTAGTCCGAGCGGGCCCGGTCCATGCCGCGCACCTGCAACTCGGCACCGCGGAAGAAGTTGCCCCCGCCGATGACCACCGCGACCTCGGTGCCCTGCCGGACCACCGTCGCGATCTCGCGCGCGATCTTGTGGACGACGTCGGGGTCGACGCCGAGGCCGCCTCCGCCGGCGAACGCCTCACCGGACAGCTTGAGCAGAACGCGGCGGCCCACGCCGTCCTGCGCGGTCTCCTGCGTCTCCTGCATGGACTTCTCCTTCTGCACCTGCTGCTTCACGGGCCCGGGTGTGCGGCGCCCTGGCCCGCGTGTACACGCGAGGAGGCCACTGCCGCGGGAACCGGTACGGTCTCCTGCACGGCAATGGCCTCCTCGTCGTTCTGGTGCCGACTCACTGGGTCACAGCTGCGGCGGCGGTTCCTACCTTAGGCCGGAACCGGGTGAACGTGTCTCAGGCACCGACGCGGAAGCGGGCGAAGCGCTTGAGGGCGACGCCGTTCTCCTCGAGGACCTTGGCGACGGTCTTCTTGTTGTCCTTCGCGAAGGCCTGCTCCAGGACGGAGTTCTCCTTGACGAAGCCGGTCACGCGACCCTCGACGATCTTCGGCAGGGCGGCCTCGGGCTTGCCCTCCTCGCGGGCGGTGGCCTCGGCGACGCGGCGCTCGTTCTCGATGTCCTCGGCCGGGATGTCCTCGCGGGACAGGTACTTCGGCGCGAAGGCGGCGATGTGCTGCGCGACGTCCTTGGCGACCTCGGCGTTCTCCTGGTCCAGCTCGACCAGGACACCGATGGCCGGCGGCAGGTCCGGGTCGGTCTTGTGCAGGTAGACCGCGACGAAGCCGTCACCGGCGTACTGCGCGAAGCGGCGGAAGACGATCTTCTCGCCCAGGGTCGCGTTGGCCTCGTCCACGAACTGCTGGACGGTCTGGCCGGCGGCGATCTCGGAGGCCAGGGCGGTCTCCAGGTCGGCCGGGGAGGTGGCGGCCACGTGGGCGGCGAGCGCCTCGGCGACCTCGACGAACTTGCCGCCCTTGGCGACGAAGTCGGTCTCGCAGTTGAGCTCGACCAGCACGCCGGACTTCTTGTCCTCGGCGATCAGCGCGGCGACGGCGCCGTTGGAGGCGTCGCGGCCCTCGCGCTTGGCGACGCCCTTCTGGCCCTTGATGCGGAGGAGCTCGACGGCCTTCTGGACGTCGCCCTCGGCCTCGTCGAGCGCCTTCTTGCAGTCCATCATGCCGGCGCCGGTGAGCTCACGGAGCTTCTTGACGTCCGCGGCGGAGATGTTCGCCATGGTGTGAATCTCTTCTCGCGTCTCGCGTGTCTGCGGGGTGGGTGCGCCGGGGCTCGTGGTTCAGCCCCGGCACGTGGAGAGAGGGGCACTCGCCGGTGCGTACCGGCGACTGCCCCTCACCCTCGGTACGTCAGGCCTGCTCGGCCTCGGTGGCCTCGGCGGCCGGAGCCTCGGTCGCCTCGGCAGCGGGGGCCTCGGCCTCGACGGCGGGGGCCTCGGCCTCGGCGGCCTTGGTCTCACCGGTGGCCAGCAGGTCCTGCTCCCAGTCGGCCAGCGGCTGGCCGGCGCCCGGCTCGGCCTTGACGTCGCCCTTGGCGACACCGGCGCGGGCCTTGAGGCCCTCGGCGACGGCGTCGGCGATCACACGGGTCAGCAGGGTGACGGAGCGGATCGCGTCGTCGTTGCCCGGGATCTTGTAGTCGACCTCGTCCGGGTCGCAGTTGGTGTCGAGGATCGCGACGACCGGGATGTTGAGCTTGCGGGCCTCGCCGACCGCGATGTGCTCCTTCTTGGTGTCCACGATCCACACCGCGCTCGGGACGCGCTGCATGTCGCGGATACCGCCGAGGGTCTTCTCCAGCTTGTCGTGCTCGCGCTGGAGGACCAGGAGCTCCTTCTTGGTGAGGCCGGAGCCGGCCACGTCCGAGAAGTCGAGCTCGCCGAGCTCCTTGAGGCGCTGCAGGCGCTTGTAGACGGTGGAGAAGTTGGTCAGCATGCCGCCGAGCCAGCGCTGGTTCACGTAGGGCATGCCCACGCGGGTGGCCTGCTCGGCGATGGCCTCCTGGGCCTGCTTCTTGGTGCCGACGAAGAGGACGCTGCCGCCGTGGGCAACGGTCTCCTTGACGAACTCGAACGCGCGGTCGATGTAGTTCAGCGACTGCAGCAGGTCGATGATGTAGATGCCGTTGCGCTCCGTGAAGATGAAGCGCTTCATCTTCGGGTTCCAACGACGGGTCTGGTGACCGAAGTGGACGCCGCTCTCCAGCAGCTCCCGCATCGTGACAACGGCCATGGCCGTGTGCTCCTCGTGTTGCGCCCGGCTCATTGGTGCTGCCCCCGTGCGGGGACACTCGGCAACTACCGGGTCTGGCTCGGTTGTCCGTGCCGGTCGGGCGACCGCCACGCCTGACGCCCCGACGTGCCGAGCCGACCGGGCCTGGCGGCGGCGGGGCCGCGGCAGGCTCGGCTGGACCGAGCGGCACTCGCACCTGGCGAACGGCGGCGCGGGGCCGCGTTCCGCCGGTGGCGGGGCGTGCGAAGTCGACCCGGCGGACCGGGTCGCGTGTGAAGTGTACGGGAAGGCCCGAGCGACCGGCGACTCTGCGCCGGGCGGGCGGCAGGATTGTCCACAGGGGCGGGGTTGTCCACAGGTTCGCGGGTGACGGTGGTCACAGCGCGGACGGGGGCGGAACCTCGGCGGCATGAGGAACCTGACGATTCGTCCGGACCGGTCGGTGCGGTCGGTGCGGTTGGTGCGGCCCGACCGGTCGGTGCGGCTGGTGGCGGTGGTGGCGGTGCTGGTCTGGCTGGCGCCGCCCGCGGTGGCGGTGGCGGTCGACGCCGGTGGACGGGCGGCCGGCTCCGGAGCGTGGGCCGCCGGGTACGCGGCGCGGGCGGCCGGCACCGGGGCCCGCTCTGGCTCCGGGGCCGGGGCGTGGGCCGGGGCGTGGGTCGAGGCGGTGGCGGCGGCCGGACCGGGCCCGGGTCGCGGTCCCGGCCGGGCCTGGCCGGTGGGCGGGCCCGGCGGGCTGCGGCAGCGGTTCGCGGCGCCGCCCAAACCCTGGTCCGCCGGGCACCGCGGGGTGGACCTGGCGGCCGAGGAGGGGGCGGTGGTGGGGGCCGCCGCACCCGGGGTGATCGGTTTCGCGGGCGAGGTGGCCGGGCGCCCGGTGGTGACGGTGCTGCATCCCGGCACCGGCAGTCCGCCGCTGCGCACCACGTACCTGCCGGTGGCCGGTGCGCCGCCGGTCGGCACCGCGGTCGCGGCCGGGCAGGCGATCGGCCGGGTGGCGCCGGGCACCGGCCACTGCGCGGCGGGGTGCCTGCACTGGGGGCTGCTGCGCGGCGAGCGGTACCTCGATCCGCTGGCGCTGCTGGGCTCGGGTCAGGCGCGGCTGCTGCCGCTGCACTCGGCCGCCGCGGTCGCCGCCGCGTCGGTGACCGGGGTGGCGGATCCGGCCAGCCCGTGGAGCGCGAGGGCCACGGCGGCGTCGGCGATCACCGAGCGCTCCTCCGGCGAGCGGCCCTCGGACCTCCGCACGGCGGCTTCGACCACGCCCTGCAGCAGGGCCGCGGCCAGTTGGGGGCGCTGGTGGCCCAGTTCGCCGAGCGCCTGGACCACCAGGCCGACCAGGCCCTCGTGCGCGGCGCGGATCCTGGCCCGGGCCGCCTCGTCCAGCTCCAGTGCGGACAGCGCCACGATGGCGCGGTGCCGCGGGTCGCCGGCCAGTTCCAGCTGACCCCGGACATAGGCCTCCAGCCGGCTGGCCGCACCGTCCCGGGCGGCCATCCCGGCCTCGATCTCGGCGGCCCAGAGCGGGAAGTCCGCCTCGCAGAGCTGCTCGACCACGTGCGCGCGCGAGCGGAAGTACTCGTACACCGAGGACCGGGCCAGCCCGGTGCGGGCGGCCAGTGCCGGGAAGGTCAGCGCTTCCATGCCGCCCTCGGTCAGCAGCGCCCGCGCCGCGTCGAGGAGGGCGGACCGCTGCAGTTGGCGGTGCTCGGCCAGGGAGGCGGCTCTGATCTTCGGCACGCTCCCACTGTACGGAGGCGGTGGAGGGGTGGGGCTCACCTCCCGGCCAGCACGGGAGGCGCGCGGATGTGATCAGGGGTCAGCGCAGATCGGTCATCTTCGCCCGCAGTTGCAGCACGGACTTGGTGTGGATCTGACTGACCCTGCTCTCGGTGACCCCGAGGACCTGACCGATCTCGGCGAGGGTGAGGCCCTCGTAGTAGTAGAGGGTCACCACCGTCTTCTCGCGGTCGGGGAGGGTGGCCACGGCACCGGCCAGCAGCTTGCGCAGCTCGCGGTCCTCGGCCACCTCGACCGGGTTCTCGGCGCCGGTGTCCACCAGGGTGTCCATCAGGCTCAGGCGCTCGCCGCCGTCCCCGGCCGGGTGAAGCAGCTCGTCCAGGGCGACGACGTTGGCCAGCGAGAGTTGGCTGAAAATCGCGTGCAGCTCCTCCAGCGCGATGCCCATCTCGGCGGCCACCTCGGGCTCGTGCGGGGTCCGCCGCAGCCGGGCCTCCAGTGCGGCGTAGGTCCGCTCCACCGCCTTGGCCTTCTGCCGCACCGAGCGGGGGATCCAGTCCAGGGCGCGCAGTTCGTCGATGATCGCGCCGCGGATCCGGCTGATCGCATAGGTCTCGAACTTGATCGCCCGGTCCGGGTCGAACTTCTCGATCGCGTCGATCAGGCCGAACACGCCGGAGGAGACGAAGTCGGCCTGCTCGACGTTGGCCGGCAGGCCGACCCCGACCCGGCCCGCCACGTACTTCACCAGCGGCGAGTAGTGCAGGATCAACTGCTCGCGCAGCCGCTGGTCGCCGGTCGTCTTGTAGGCGCGCCACAGCGACTCCAGCGCGCTGCGCTGGGCCGCCTCGGGGGACCGGGCGCTCGCGGGCTGCGCGGGAACGGCGGCGGTCGCTTCGTCCGCCGGCGCGACGGCTGCCGACGGTTCGGCGCCCGGAGACGCGGCGGCGCGCGAGTCGGCGCCCGGCGAGTCCACGGCGAGCGGGCCTGCCGCGACCGGGTCTACCGCGACCGGGTGGGCGGCGCGAGGGTCAGCGACGCGCGCGTCGACCGGGCCCGGCTCAGTGGCGCGCGTCGGGTCGACGGTGTTCACCCCGCCACCCCGGGGACCGGGCGGCGTCATGCCGACGGGCACCGGAGCGGGGGAAGTGACACCGGCGGACGCAGTCGCCTGCGAGCCGGGGCCGGAGCTCGCAGGCGCCTGCGAGCCGGGGCCGGACCCTGGGCCGGGCACGGAGCGACCGCGCGGGGCGGCCCGGTCCCCCCGGCTGTCCAGGTCCGACACCGGCGCGGGGACACGGGGCGCGGTGGGCGCCGGCCGCGCGCCCGCCGGCGCCGCACCGCTGCGCGGCGCGGGCGCGACCGACCCGCCGGCAGGCCGGGCCGGTGGAGGCACCGAGCCGAGCCCGCCGGGCTTGCCGGACTTCACCGCCTTGACCTTCTTCCCCGGTGCTTTCGGCTTCCCGGCGCGGCCGGCCTTGAGAGCGGGGCCGGGCAGCGTGGCCGGGGCGCGGGCGGTGATCAGTGCCACGGGGCCGACGGTCGGCGCGATCGGGCCCGGCACCGGCACCGGTCGGGGCGGCACCCCGTCGAACGCCGAGCACCCGTCAAGTCCTGCACCAGTCATGATCGCGCCTCCCGCGCCGAGTACCGCCGCGCCGGTCGGCTCACCGCCCGGACTGCTCCGTTCCACCCCCACCACATCCGCACCGTCACCAACACCAGCGCCGGCACCAGCGCCGGCACCAGCCCCGGGCCCGACCCCGGCCGACCCACCGACGCCAGTACCACCACCGAAGCCGAGACTGAGACCGAGACCGACCGGCCCACCCGCTGCCCCGCCGACCGACCGCTCCACCGACCGGCCGACCGGCCGACCGAACGGGCCGACCGCCGGGTCGCCCTCCGGAGCACCACGGCCACTCCACCCCGCCCCCGGCCCGATCCCCGCCGCCGCGCCCGCCGGATCCGGTACGGGCTGGTCGCCGGTGGCGGCGCGGAGTTGACCGCGAGCTCCCCACGGGAGCCGGCCGGCACTGGTCGCCCCGTGTCCGGGGATGTGAGTGGGCATACGTGGGTCTGCGCCGTTCTGCCGAGTCATGTGCTGATAGGGAAGCCATAGGGAGCGTAGCGTGATCGAGTCGATGCACTGCGCTACCACCACCTGGCCGTCGCCCGTTCTGGTGGCGTTCACTCCGACGCGCGAATGGGCGCACCGTGTTCGACCCGGCCGGCGCGCCGGTCCCCGCAGCTGCGGGGGCGGTCCGGACGGCTCGGGTGGCACCTGCGAGCGCACCAACGATCACCAACGACCGCGCGGCCCTGACGGTGCGTCGCCCGGCGCCGCGTCACCCTCCAGTGCGACCCGGCGCGATCCGCCAGTACGCCCCGGCGCGCTGGACGAACCCGAGCGAGCACAGTTCGTAGAGCTGTTTGAGCGCCTGCTCCACCGGCAGTTCGGCGCGCCGCGCCAGGGCGTCGGCCGGCGCGCCGGAACGCCCGGCCGGGATCGCCTCCAGCACCCGGGCCGCTGCCGGGGCCAGCAGGTCGCGCGCGCCGGGCACCGCGCGGTGCGGCGGCGGCAGGTCGGCCCCGATCGCCCCGATCAGTTCGATCACCTCGGCCGCCCGGGTCACCAGCGTCGCCCCGCCGCCGCGGATCAGCTCGTGCACCCCCGCCGAGAGCTCGGAGGTGACCGGCCCGCAGACGCCCATGGTGTGCCGGTTCAGTTCCAGCGCCCGGCGCGCCGTGCTCAGCGCGCCGCTGCGGTGCGCGGCCTCGACCACCACCGTCCCCCGGGTGAGCGCGGCCAGCACCCGGTTGCGCAGCACGAACCGGAACCGGTTCGGGTGCTCCCCCGGCGGATGCTCGCTGACCAGCTGACCCTGTTCCCGGATCCGCCGGATCAGGCCGCTGTTGCCCCGCGGGTACTCCACGTCCACCCCGCAGGCGAGCACCCCGACCGTCATCCCGCCCACCGCGAGCGCCCCGCGGTGCGCGGCCGCGTCGATCCCGTAGGCGGCCCCGGAGCAGACCACCCAACCCCGTTCGGCGAGTTCGGCCGCCAGTTCGGCGGCCACGTGCGCGCCGTACTCGGTGCAGGCCCGGGAGCCCACCACCGCCACCGAGCGCAGTGCCAACAGCCGCAGCGAGCCGGTCCCGACCACCCAGAGCCCGATCGGCTCGCGCTCCCCGAGATCCGTCAGCTGGCTGGGCCACTCCGGATCGTCCGGCACCAGGAACCGCCCGCCGATCGCCGCCAGCCGCCGCAGGTCGGCGGCCGGGTCCAGCTCGCCCAACCGCTGCCGCAGGGCCGCCCGGCGGGCCCGGTCGATCCGCAGCTGCGGATGGCGGGTGTCCCCATGGAGCACCTCCAGCAGCTCGACGGCGGACCGGCCGGCCAGCCAGCGCCCGATCACGCCGTTGCCCGGCTCGACCAGCCTGGTCAGCGCGGCCCGGGCCAGCCGCTCCCGCTCGGGCTCCGGTGCCGGGACCGGGACCGGCTCCGGCGGGACCGCGGCCGGAGGCGCCGGCGCCGGCGGGGTGACCGCCACCAGGGGATCCTGACGCCCCGTCACAGCGGGCCGTCCATCGACCGCACGCCGGTCGGGAAGCCCCGCCGCAGCCCGAGCGCGATGCGCAGCTCGGTCCGCCCGGGCACGTCCTGCCCGGCCAGGTCGGCCACCGTCCACGCAACCCGCAGCACCCGGTCCAACCCGCGCGCGGTCAGCAGCCCGCGCTCCATCTCCCGCTCCGCCTCCACCAGTGCTCCCGGATCGGGCCGCCAGCGCGAACGCAGCTCGCGCCCCGGTACCTGGGCGTTGGTCCGCCACGGTGTCCCGGCGAACCGCGCCGCCGCCCGCTCCCGGGCCGACCGCACCCGCTCGGCCACCACCGCCGTCCGCTCGGCGTGCCGGTCGCGCTCCAGCAGCTCCGTCCTGGTCACCGGCTCCACCTGGACCCGCAGGTCGACCCGGTCCAGCAGCGGCCCGGACAACCGCCCCTGGTACCGGCTCACCATCACCGGGGTGCAGTCGCACCCCTCGCCCCGGCGCGAGTACCGCCCGCACGGGCAGGGGTTGGCCGCGAGGCAGAGCAGGAAGCCGGCAGGCAGCCGCAGCGACCCGGCCGAGCGCGCGATCACCACCTCGCCGGACTCCAGCGGCTGGCGCAGCGCATCCAGCACCCGGACCGGGAACTCCGGCGCCTCGTCCAGGAAGAGCACCCCGCGGTGGGCCAGCGAGACCGCGCCGGGGCGGGGCAGTCCGCTGCCGCCGCCCACGATCGCGGGCATCGTGGTCGAGTGGTGCGGGGCGCAGTAGGGCGGCAGGTCGATCAGCGGCCGGCCGGGCGGCAACAGCCCGGCCACCGAGTGGACCGCTGTCACCTCCAGCGCCTCGGTCCGGGTCAGCGGTGGCAGCAGCCCGGGCAGCCGTTCGGCCAGCATGGTCTTGCCGGCCCCCGGTGGTCCCTTGAGGTAGAGGTGGTGCCCGCCGGCCGCGGCGATCTCCAGCGCCGACCGGGCCTCGTGCTGCCCGGCCACGTCCGACATGTCGGGCCCGAACTCCGGATCGGTCCCGACCCGGCGGACCGCGGTGCCGGGCAGCAACAGGCCGGCCAGCAGCGGGTCGGGGCCGCCGGCCATCGGGTCGGGCGGCTCCTCCGGCACCGGGGCGTCGGTGAGCACCGCGATCAGCTGCCGCAGGCTGCGCACCCCGAGCACCGAGACGCCGGGGACCAGGGCCGCCTCCGCCGCCGTCTGCTCGGCCACCACCACCCGGCGGAACCCGCTGTCCGCCGCCGCCAGCACCGAAGGCAGCACCCCGCGCACCGGGCGGACCCGCCCGTCCAGCCCGAGCTCACCGATGATCAGCAGATCGGCGATGGCCGGCGGCGGCAACCGCTCGGCCGCCGCGAGCACCGCACAGGCCACTGCGAGGTCGAAGCCGCTACCGCTCTTGGGCACCGAGGCGGGGCTGAGCCCGACCGTGAGCTTGCGCTGCGGCCACGCCTCGCCGCTGTTGCAGACGGCAGCCCTGACCCGGTCCCGCGCCTCGCTGAGTGCCTTGTCGGGCAGCCCGACCAGGGTGAACGCCGCCACCCCCGGTTCGAGATCGGCCTGTACCTCGACCACGACGCCGTCCACCCCGAGCAGCGCCACCGAACAGGTCCGGGCAAACGCCACTCAGACCACCCCCCGCAGGTGCTGCACCCGGGCGGCGCCGCGGCTGCGGCTGACCACGCAGACCAGGTCGATCCGCACCCCGCCGGGCGGCGGGACCACCGCCCCGTGCCCGTCCCCGGCCACGGCCGCACCCGTAGCCACACCCGCGCTCTCACCCGGACTCGCCCCCGCACCCGGCGGCGCGGCCGGCAGCCCGGCCAACCGGGCGAAGTGGGCCGGCCAGCGCTCGGCCAGCCACCGCTCGGCCAGCACCCGCAGCCGCTCGGCCTTGACCGGCCCCAGCGCCTCCTCGGGCTGCTGGAACGCCCCCTCGGACCTGGTCTTGACCTCGCAGACGGCCACGGTGTCCCCGTCGAGGGCCACGATGTCCAGCTCTCCCTGGGCGCAGCGCCAGTTGCGCTCCAGGACCCGCAGACCGTCCTGCCCGAGCCGGCGGACGGCCACCTCCTCGCCGTACCGGCCGAGGGCCTGCTGTGCGTTGCGCACGGCGATCACCTCCGGTCACGGAGGTTGCCGCGCCACCGCCCGATCCACCATCGGCGGCCCCGAACCTGTGGACAACCCGGCCCCTGTGGACAACGCGCAACGTCGGACGCTCGATCAGCACCCGCCCGCCCGCCGCACGGACGACCGGACGGTCAGCTCCCGAAGCCCGCCTCGTCCGAGGGCAGCTCCAGGTCGCTCTTCGCCAGCTCCTCGATGTTGACGTCCTTGAAGGTCAGCACCCGCACCTTGCGGACGAACCGGGCCGGCCGGTACATGTCCCAGACCCAGGCGTCGGCCATCGAGACCTCGAAGAACACCTCCCCCTGCACCGAGTGCACCTGCAGCTCGTAGTCGTTGGTGAGGTAGAACCGGCGCTCGGTCTCGATCACGTACTTGAACAGCCCGACGACGTCCTTGTACTCCCGGTAGAGCTTGAGCTCCATCTCGGTCTCGTACTTCTCGAGATCTTCCGCACTCATCCAGGCGTCCCCTCAGCTCGTCAGGTCCATCCCCATTGTGGACCACGGCATCATCGCGCAGAGCGTTATCGCGGGGTTGCCCGCGGTAGCACCCCGTCCGCCGACAGCCTGGCCAGCAGCTGCGCCAGCCCCACGGGGTAGACCGGCTCACCACCACCCCCCGCCCCGGCAGCACCGCCCGACTCCGCACCGCCCGGCTCCGCGGCACGGGCCAGCTCGGCCGCGGTCCACCACCGCGCGTCGAGCAGGTGCGCACGCTCGCCGGGCGCACACCCGGAGCTGTCCAGCTCCGCCGCCAGCGGCGCCCGCTCGGTCCGGGCCAGGAAGAAGACCTGCCGCTGCTCGTACGGCCGCCCGCCGTACGTGAAGACCGCCACCTCCTCCAGCACCTGCGGACCCAGCTCGATCCCGGTGAGGCCGGTCTCCTCGGCCAGCTCGCGCAGCGCCGCCGCGCGCGGCCCCTCCCCCGGTTCGAGTCCGCCGCCCGGCGCGAACCACCAGGTCCGGGACGGATCCGCCGGGTCCCGGCCGCGCAGCAGCAGGACCCGGTCGGCCGGGTCCAGCAGCAGGACCCGGGCCGCCTCGCGCCGGAGCACCCGCTCGGTCACCGCCACCGCCTCCCCGGGGCCGCAGCCCCAGGACGTCAGGACCGCCGCAGTCGCCGCGCCAGCGCCGCCACCGGCGTGGTCAGCGAGGTCAGCACGATCAGCGCGACCCCGGCCGCCATCGCCCAGGCCAGCGGGACCAGCGGTCCGGGCTTGCCGGCGGTCGGTCCGGGCAGCCCGTCGAAGGCCACCGTACGCGGCTTCAGTCCCCGGTGGCCGAACGGCCAGACGGTCGCCTCCACCCGCCCGGAGACGGCACCGGCCGGGATGCTGCCGGCCAGCCGGTCCAGGTGCACCCGGGAGTCCAGCGAGCCGTTGCGGTTGTCGCCCAGCACGAAGAGCCGACCGGCCGGCACCTGCACGCTGAAGGCCTGGTTCACCTGCTGCGCCACGCCCGCCAACCCGGTGGCGGGCGCGCCGGCCGACTGCCCCTCCAGGGCGCCGTCGGCCAGGTACGGCTCGGTCACCGGTACCCCGTTCACGGTCAGCCGGTGCTGCGCGTCGCAGCAGACCACGGTGTCGCCGCCGACCCCGACCACCCGCTTGACCATGGTCTCGTTGCCCCAGTCCGGGTCCTTGAAGACCACCACGTCGCCGCGCCCCACCGCCGACCCGCCCACCGGGTGGACCAGCACGGTGTCACCGGCCGCGATGGTCGGCGACATCGAGGCCGTCGGCACGAAGCTCGGGCGGTACTCCAGGGCCGTCAGCACGAAGCCGCCGACCAGCAGCAGCAGGCCGAGGGCCAGCGCGATCCCCTGCAGCACGCCCCAGACCCGGCGGCGCCGGACGGGGGCGGCGGGCGCGGCCGGGGCAGCGGCGGGGCCGGGGGCTTCTTCGGCGAGGCTGCTCATGGGACCGTCCAGGGTGGCGAGGGGATCCGGACACGGCAGCGGGCCGTGGCACGTCCGAGCAGATTACTCGTCAGTACCACGGCCCGCGCAAGAGCCGAAACCGTAACGGAACTCAGTCCTGCTCACGCCGCCGGCGCAGCCACCAGGCCGCCGGCAGCGCCCCGGCCACGCCCAGCAGCGGCGGCGCCACCGCCGCCGCGGCCGAGATCCCCTTCTGGCTGAAGGTGGACGGCACCGGCAGGGTGGACCAGTGGTTCAGCGGCCAGGCCACCACGAAGGCGCGCCCGACCACGTCGTCCACCGGCACGCTGCCGCCGCCGGGCTGGTCCATGTGGTAGCGCGAGTCCAGCGAGTCGTCGCGGTGGTCGCCCATCACCCAGATCCGGCCCGCCGGGATCTTGACCGGCCCGAACGGCTTGTTGCCGCAGGCGCCGAGCTCGGGGTTGGAGTCGAAGACGTACGGCTCGTTGAGCGCCACGCCGTTCACCTTCATCGGGCCGTTGCCCTGGCACTCGATGGTGTCACCACCGACCGCCACCACCCGCTTGATCAGGTCCTTCTCGTTGGCCGAGGGCATCAGGCCGATGAAGCTCAGCACGTCCTGGATGCCGCGCACCACCGCGTTGTTGCTCTGCTGCGACGGCACCTCGCCGAGCCAGCCGCCCGGATCGTGGAAGACCACCACCTCGCCGCGGTCGGGCTTGGCACCGAACCACGGCGTCAGCTTGTCCACCAGCACCCGGTCGCCGACCTGCAGGGTGTTCTGCATCGACTCCGAGGGGATCGAGAACGCCTGCACGAAGAAGGTCTTGATGACCAGGGCCAGCACCAGGGCGATGCCGATCAGGATCGGCAGTTCCTTCCAGAACGAGCGCTGCTTGCGCTCGGCCGGCTGCGGCTCGTCCTCATCCTGCGCCGACCGCGGCCCGGCGCCGCCCGACGTCCGCGGACCCGGCCCGCCCGAACCCGGAGCCGAGCCCGAGCCGGCACCTGAACCAGGACCCGAACCCGAAGCCGAGCCAGAACCAGAAGCCGATCCCGCAGCCGAGCCGAACCCGGAGTCCGGGCCGGAGCCCGACGGCCCGTCCGGTCCGTGTCCGCCGTCGCCGGGCTCCCCCGGTCCGGCGGACTCGGTGGACTGCGCCGTGCGGCCGCCCGAGCCCTCCGGCTCGTCGGCTCCGCGGGCGCCGATCACCAGATCCCCCACGTCATCTCCTCCCTGCTGTGCGGACGACGACCGTCCGCGACCATAGTCCCGCACAGCGGGCACCACGCCTGGCACTCCTGCACTTCTCTATCACTCCGGGCGTCCCACCCGGGTCTTCCCACACGCGGTGCGGTCAACCGGAACGGCGGCCCCCTCACCCCGGTGCCTGCGACGACGTACCGCCGGCCAGGCGGCCCACATCCCCATAACGAGTGAAGCTTGCGAGGGATCCGGCCTCGGCACGACGGATTGCCCGCCCGCTTGCCCGCCCGCCGCGGCACCGGGGGCCGCGGCACCGGGGGCCGCGATGGCCGGATAGGTCGGCCGGCCGATCGACTGCCAGCGGCCCAGCGGCCAGGCGATCATGAACGCCCGGCCGATCACGTTCTGCAGCGGCACCGTGCCGCCGCCGGGCTGGTCCATGTGGTAGCGCGAGTCCGCCGACAGGTCGCGGTGGTCGCCCATCACCCACAGCCGCCCCTGCGGCACGGTGACCCGGAACGGGTTGCGCGAGGGCGGGTTGCCCGGCGCCAGGTAGGGCTCGTCGATCGGGGTGCCGTTGACGGTGATCCGGCCCTGCGGGTCGCAGCAGACCACGGTGTCGCCGCCGACCCCGATCACCCGCTTGATCAGGTCCTGCTCGTTGTCCGAGGGCAGCAGGCCGACGAAGCCGAAGACCTCCTTGGCCCCCTTGGTCAGCGGACCGTCGGTGCTGTTGCGGTGCTCGTTCTCCAGCCAGCCGCCGGGGTCCTTGAAGACCACCACGTCGCCGCGCTGCGGGGTGCTGCCGAACCAGGGCGTCAGCTTGTCCACCAGCACCCGGTCGCCGATCTGGATGGTCTGCTCCATCGACCCGGACGGGATCACGAAGACCTGGACGAAGAAGGTCTTCAGGGTCAGCGCGATCACCAGCGCCACCACCGCGATGATCGGCAGCTCGCGCAGCAGCGAGCGCCGGCTGCGCCGGGCCGCCCGCTTGGCGGTGCGCCGCCGCTCGGCCCGGCCCCGGGCCGCGGGCTCGGCCTGCTGCTCCGGCTCGGCGGCCGCGCTCCTACCCCTGGTCCCCATCGCCACCGCTCCCCCCTGCAGCGGCGAGCGCGGCGAACCCGGCGGGCCGGTCCAGCGAACGCCAGTGACCCGGCGGGAAGGCCACCCAGTCGGCCCGGCCGATCACCTTGCGCACCGGCACGAAGCCGCCGCCCGGGTCGCCCAGGTGGTCGCGCGAGTCGCGGGAGGCGCTGCGGTGGTCGCCGAGCACGAAGAGCGCACCCGCCGGCACCCGCACGTCGAAGCCCGCGCTCGACGGGGCGTCACCCGGGAACAGGTAGTCGGACTCGGCCAGCCGCACGCCGTTCACGGTCAGCGCGTCCGCGCCGGCCCGGTAGGTCACCCGGTCCCCGCCGACCCCGATCACCCGCTTCACGAAGACCGTGCCGCTCCCGTCGCCCAGTCCGAGCGCACCGGCCAGCCGGTCCAGTTCCGCACCGATGCCGGGCCGGTCGTCGCCGCCCGGCACGAAGGAGTCGGTGCCGTCGAAGACCACCACGTCGCCGCGGTGCACGTCGCCGCCGAACTGGTAGGCGAGCTTGTCGACGATCAACCGGTCGCCCGGCCGCAGCGTGTTCTCCATCGACGCCGACGGCACCACGAAGGGCTGCGCCACGAAGGCGTTCACCAGCAGCAGCACGAGCAGGCAGACGGCGCCGAGCTTGGCCAGGTCGCGCAGCCGCCAGCCGCTCCCCCGGTCGGTGGGCTCCCCCTCGGCCACGTCCCCCTCGGCGGCGTCCGCCGCCGCACCGGGGGCCGGGTCCGCGAGCACCTCGGGACCGGGCCCCGCCGGCGCCCCGGCGGGCGGCTCCGGGTCGACCGCGACGGCGCCGGAAACGGCCGCGGACCGCGACGGCTGCTCCGTACCCGAAGGTGCGGCAGTGCCGTCGCGGTCCGCGATCGGTTCGTGCGTGCTCATCGGGCTGAGCTTAGCGGCCCGTGATGAGCGTGCTGAACCCCCGGGGCGACCCGGGGGCAGCGGATCAGCGGTCGCGCTTCTCCTTGATCTTCGCGGCCTTGCCGCGCAGGTCACGCAGGTAGTACAGCTTGGCGCGACGCACGTCACCGCGGGTGACGACCTCGATCTTCTCGACGACCGGGGTGTGCACCGGGAAGGTGCGCTCCACGCCGACGTTGAAGCTCACCTTGCGGACGGTGAAGGTCTCACCGATGCCCGCGCCGTGGCGGCGGATGACGACGCCCTGGAAGACCTGGACACGGGAGCGGTTGCCCTCGATGACCCGGACGTGGACCTTCAGGGTGTCACCGGCGCGGAAGGCCGGGATGTCGGAGCGCAGCGAAGGCGCGTCGACAGCAGCGAGCTTGTTGCTCATGATGCTCTCCATCGCGGGCGCCACGGGCCGCCCACGGAATTTCGTCACGACGGGTAGGTGTTGCGGGTCGCGTCGGCCCTCGATGACTCCCCCGTGGCGGGGGCACCGGACCACCGAATCCCCGAGCGGGGAGTCCGGCGACAGACAACAGCCGCTTATTCTTCCACAGCACCGGCTACCGAGCGAAATCGCCCGGCGTCCTGGTCCCAGGCCAGTCCGAGCGCGGCCAGCGCCGCCCGCTCCTTCTTGTCGAACGCGCCCTGCTGCCAGCGCCCGACCAGGTCGGGCCGGTTGGCCAGGGTGCGGGCGAAGGCCTGCTCCCGGCGCCAGCGGGCGATCAGCCCGTGGTTCCCGCTGAGCAGCACCTCGGGCACCTCGCGGCCGCGCCACTGGGCCGGCTTGGTGTACACCGGGCCCTCCAGCAGGTCGGCCATCGCGCCGGGCGCGAAGGAGTCGTCGCGGTGCGACTCGGCGTTGCCCAGCACCCCCGGCAGCAGCCGGGCGACGGCCTCCACCATCACCAGCACCGCGACCTCGCCGCCGGCCAGCACGTAGTCGCCGATCGAGGCCTCCACCACCGGCATCCGGGTGGCGGCCTCCTCGATCACCCGCCGGTCGATGCCCTCGTAGCGGGCCGGCGCGAAGGCCAGCCACGGGCGCCCGGCCAGCTCCTGGGCCAGCTCCTGGGTGAAGGGCACCCCGCTCGGGGTGGGCACCACCAGGGTGGGCACCTGGTCGGCGGGGCCGGCGGCCAGCACCGCGTCCAGCGCCTCGCCCCAGGGCTCCGGCTTCATCACCATGCCCGGCCCGCCCCCGTACGGGGAGTCGTCCACCGTGCGGTGCACGTCGTGGGTCCACTCCCGCAGGTCGTGCAGGTGGACGTCGAGCTGGCCGCGGGCGCGGGCCTTGCCGACCAGCGAGACGTTCAGCGGCTCCAGGTACTCCGGGAAGATCGTGACGACGTCGATCCGCATGCTCCCGGTCACCGGGACTGCTCCGGCCCGCCGTCGACGACCGCCTCCGCCTCGTCCACCAGTCCGGGCGGCGGGGTGATCACGCAGCGCTGCTCGACCAGGTCGATGGTGGGCACGATCTGCTCGACGAACGGGATCAGCACCTCGGTGCCGTCCGGCCGGGTCACGGTCAGCAGGTCCTGGTACGGGAGGTGGACCACCTCGGTCAGCTCCCCGACCGGGGTGCCGTCCGCGAGCACCACGTCCAGCCCGATCAGCTGGTGGTCGTAGTACTCGTCCTCCTCCTCCGGGCGCTCCTCCGGGTCCACCTCGGCGATCAGCACGGTGTTGCGCAGCGCCTCGGCGTCGGTGCGGTCCTTGACCCCGGCGAACCGGATCAGCAGCCGCCCGCTGTGCACCTTGCCGGACTCCACGGTCAGCGGACCGGCCGTGGCCGGGTCGGTGAGCAGTACCGCGCCGGGGCCGAGCCGCAGTTCCGGCTCGTCGGTGCGGACCTCGACGAAGACGTCCCCCCTGATGCCGTGGGCACGGCCGATCCGGCCGACGACGAGCTGCACGGTGCACTCCTGAACGTTGGT
>NZ_JBHYKG010000059.1:8183-34022 GCF_042741245.1 Kitasatospora sp. NPDC058965 | reverse complement strand
GGTCCGACGCCCCTCGCACACCCCTTCGGAGCCCGGAGAGCCGAACCCTCATGACCACCGCCCCGCTGCCCCAGCCCGTCACCGCACCCCCGCCCGAGACGGACCGGCCCCGCCGGATCACCGCGCCGCTCACCCGCGGCGACCGGATCTTCCGCACCGGTCTCCAACTGGCCGGTTACTCGGTGTTCCTGATCATGGGTCTGATCGCCTTCTTCCTGCTGCTGCGCGGCACCGACGCGCTGCGTGCGACGGGGTGGCGGTTCCTGACCGAGACCAGGTGGAGTCCGGCCGCGCACACCTTCGGCATCGCCGCAGTGCTGCCGGACGGCATCCTGATCGCGGTCGTCGCCCTGCTCTTCGCGGTGCCGATCTCGCTGGCGGCGGCCCTGTTCATCTCCGAGTACGCGCCGGTGCGGATCCGCCGGGCGCTGGTCACCATGGTCGACCTGATGGCCGCGGTGCCCAGCATCATCTACGGCATGTGGGGGTTCTTCGTCCTGCAGCCGAAGGCGATCGGCCTGATCCGCTGGGCAGCCCTGCACCTGGGCGGCTTCCTGCCCTTCTTCAAGGTGACCACCGGCGACATCGGCACCTCCTACACCTCCTCCACCTTCATCGCCGGCATGGTGGTGTCGCTGATGATCATCCCGATCATCACCGCGCTCAGCCGCGAGGTCTTCTCCCAAGCGCCGCAGGGCGAGCGCGAGGGCGCCTACGCGCTGGGCAGCAGCCGGTGGGGCATGGTGCGCTCGGTGGTGCTGCCGTTCGGGCGCGGCGGGGTGATCGGCGCGGTGATGCTCGGGTTCGGCCGGGCGATGGGCGAGACCATCGCGGTGGCGCTGATCATCTCGCCCACCTTCAAGTTCACCGGGCACGTGCTGGAGGCCGGCGCCAACTCGATCTCGGCGCTGATCGCCCTGCGGTTCAGCGAGTCGGACAGCTTCTCGATCTCCGGGCTGATGGCGGCGGGCCTGGTGCTCTTCGGCATCACGCTGGTGGTCAACGTGCTGGCCGGCCTGCTGGTCAGCCGGTCCCGGTCCGGCGCGGCGACGGCGGAGTGATCCGATGACCGACACCCTGCAACCCCTGGAGCGCGACGCGATGGCCGAGGCCGCCCCGATCACCCACCCGGCTCCCGAGCGGCGGCGCAAGCTCGGCGGGGTGACCCGGGCCGAGGTGGTCAGCCTGCTGGCGGCGGCCGGCAGCGCGCTGGCCCTGGACTGGCTGCTCTACGAGCGGGTGCTGCCGTTCAGCGGCGCCCAGGGCTTCCTGCTCCTGTGGTACCTCTTCTTCCTGGGCCTGACCTACGCGATCGGGGTCGCCCAGTGGCCGGCCCTGCACGTGCGCGAGCGGCTGGTCTCCCTGGTCGCCTGGAGTGCCGGGCTGCTGCTCTTCGTGCTGATCGGGCTGCAGCTCTCCTTCCTGGTGATCAGGGGGCGCACCGCCCTGGGCCACGCCAACTTCCTCACCCAGACGATGATCCACACCTCGGCGGTCTCCACCCTCGACTCCGGCGGCGCGCTGCACGCGGTGGTCGGCACCCTGGAGCAGATCGGCCTGGCCACCCTGTTCGCGGTGCCGCTGGGCATCGCGGCGGCGGTCTACCTCTCCGAGGTGGGGGGCCGGGCCGCGCGCCCGGTGCGGATCCTGGTCGAGGCGATGACGGCGCTGCCCTCGATCGTGGCGGGCCTGTTCGTGCTGGGCGTGGTGATCCTCACCGCCGGTCTGGAGCCGAGCGGCTTCGCGGCCTCGCTGGCGCTGACCGTGATGATGATGCCGATCATCACCCGGGCCGCCGAGGTGGTGATCCGGCTGGTGCCCGGAACCCTGCGGGAGGCCTCGTTGGCGCTGGGCGCCAGCCAGTGGCGCACGGTCTGGAACGTGGTGCTGCCCACCGCCCGCCCGGGCCTGGCCACCGCGGTGATCCTCGGCATGGCCCGCGGCATCGGCGAGACCTCCCCGGTGCTGCTCACCGCCGGCTTCACCGCCGGGATGAACTACAACGCGTTCTCCGGGCACCAGGTGAGCCTGCCGCTGTACATCTGGAACTACATCCGCCAGCCCTACCCCGTCATGGTCACCCGTGGCTTCGCCGCCGCGCTGACCCTGATGCTGCTGGTGCTGGTGCTCTTCGTGACCGCCCGGGTGATCGGCGGCAACCGCCCCGGCGGGCCGACCCGGCGTCAGCGACCGGTGTCCGAGCCGCAGTCCGCCGACCCGCAGGCGCTCGCCCGGCCGGCGGCCACCCGATGAGACCGCCCCGTCCCGGCACCGACCGGGGAACCCACGTCCGCACCGGAACCACCGGAGGAACCGCCATGCCGTGGGCAGCCGCTCACACCCGAACGGGTCGACCCGGTCGCCTCGTGGCCCTGCTGGCCTCGGCCGCGATCACCGCGCTCTCGCTGACGGCCGTTCAGGCCACCCCGGCGGCGGCCGCCAGCGCCCTCAACGCCGACGGATCCAGCTGGGCCGGCCCGGCGATCGAGAAGTGGCGCACCGACGTCGCCGACCGGGGCATCACCATCAACTTCACCCCGAACGGCTCGGCGGCCGGCCGCAACCAGTGGTCCGCGGGCCTGGACGACTTCACCGCCTCGGACGTGCCCTTCCGCACCGCCCAGGACACCGGTGTCAGCGCCACCAACCAGACCCTGGGCTCCGGCAACCCGGAGAACCCGGTCTACGGCTACTCCTACGTGCCGATCACGGCCGGCGGCACCGCCTTCATGTACAACCTGAAGATCGGCAACACCCAGATCACCGACCTGCGGCTGTCGCCGGACCGGCTGGTCGACATCTTCACCGGCAAGATCACCTTCTGGGACGACCCGGCGATCACCGCCGAGTACGGCCGGTCGCTGCCGCACCTGAAGATCACCCCGGTGATCCGTTCCGACGGCTCGGGCGCCACCGCCCAGTTCACCCGCTGGATGGAGCACACCCACAAGAGCCAGTGGGACGCCTACTGCACCAGCCTGAACGGCGTGGCCTGCGGCGACTACACCGAGTTCTTCCCGCCGGCCGGCAACATGCTGGCGCAGAACGGCTCGGACCAGGTGGCGCACTACATCATGCAGCCGCTGGGCCTGGGCTCGATCGGCTACGACGAGTACGCCTTCGCGCTGGAGTCCAACTGGCCGGTGGTGAAGGTCCGCAACCCGGGCGGCTTCTACGTGCTGCCCACCGCCTCCAACGTGGCGGTGGCGCTGACCAAGGCGAAGATCCGCGGGGTGGACGACTCGACCTCGCCGGACGACCCGAACTACCTGCAGCAGAACCTGGACGAGGTCTACAGCAACAACGACCCGCGCTCGTACCCGGTGTCCAGCTACAGCTACCTGATCGTGCCGCGCGACAACGCGGCCAACAAGCCGCCCAAGCGCTTCACCAACGACAAGGGTGCGGCGCTCAGCCAGTACCTCTCCTACGTGCTCTGCGCCGGCCAGGCCACCGGGCACGGCGGCATCGACGAGATCGGCTACTCCCCGATCCCGCGCGGCCTGGTCCGCGGCGGACTGCTGCAGATGAGCCACATCCCGGGCAACAGCAGCAACGTCGACCCCAACACGCTGAACAACTGCGCCAACCCGACCTTCGACAGCAGCGGCCGACTCATCATCCTGGACAACGCGCCGCAGCCCAACGCCTGCGACGCGGTGGGCATGCCGCTGAACTGCGACCGCAACCACCCCTCGGCCACCCCGGCCGGCGGCTCCGGGGGGTCCGGCTCCGGTGGTTCGGGCGGGTCGGGCTCCGGCGGTGGTTCGGGCGGGTCCGGTTCCGGCGGTGGTTCGGGCGGGTCCGGTTCCGGCGGCGGCACCGGTGGTGCGGGCACGGGCGGCGGTACCGGTGGTGACGGGGCCGTCATCGACCCGCAGACCGGCGAAGTGATCGCCGCGGGCTCCGGCGGTTCGGGCTCCGGCGGCACCGCGCAGGTGGCGGCGAACCTGGTCAACGTCGACAGCCGGCCGCAGGAGTGGACGCTGACCGTGCTGACCGCGCTGGAACTGCTCGCGGTGGTGCTGGTGCCGCCGTTCCTGGGCAGCTGGCTGCGCCGCCGCCGGGGCCGGGCGGGCGGTGAGCAGCGGTGAGCGCTCCCACCGTCCACCGACCGGCCGCCGAGGACGACACCGTCGTCCTCCCCGCGGTGCCCACCGGGCCGACCGCCTCCGACGCGCCGTCCGGCGGCGGCCGGGTGCGGCTGGCCCGGGCGGGCTGGGCCGCGACCCTGCTCTCCGGCCTGCTGCTCGGCTTCGTGGTCTACCTGCTGGCGCTCTCCCCGCTGCAGGAGGCGCACGACCAGTCCACCTCCTACCAGACCTTCCGCTACGCGCTGGCCAACGCGCTGGCCCCGACCGGCTCGGCGCCGGACGGCGACCCGGTGGCGGTGCTGGACATCCCGCGGATCGGCCTGCACCAGGCCGTGGTGGTGGAGGGCACCACCGGGCGCGACCTGATGCGGGGGCCCGGGCACCGGCGGGACAGCGCGCTGCCCGGGCAGTCGGGTGCCGCGGTGCTGTTCGGCCGCGGCGCCTCGTTCGGCGCGCCGTTCGGCCGGCTGAGCGAGCTGCGGGTCGGCGACAAGATCGAGGTGACCACCGGTCAGGGGCGGTTCAGCTACACCGTGAACGCCTACGGGGACAGCACCCACCCGATCCAGGACGCCGCCGCCCCGGCCCGGCTGGTGCTGGTGACCAGCGACTCCGGCTGGATCCCGACCGGCACCGTGCTGGTCGGCGCCCGGCTGGACGGCGACCCGCAGCCGAATCCCCACGGCCGCCCGGCCCAACTCCCCGCCGACCACGCGCTGGCGCAGGACACCGGCGCACTGGCCCCGCTCCAGCTCTGGGCGGCCGGGCTGCTCGGCGCGGTGCTGCTGGCCACCCTGGCGGTGCGCCGCTGGCACCGGCGGGCCGCCTACCTGGCCTTCACCCCGGTGCTGGCCGCGCTGCTGTGGGCCTGCTACGAGAACGCCGCCGCCCTGCTGCCCAACCTCTACTGAGGCGCACCGTGCCCCAGTCGACGCTACTTCGGGAAGGACCCGTCCGATGACCACCACCGTCCCCCGCCAGGCCGGGGCGGCCGAGCCGGAGCGGCTCTCCGGCCTGGCCACCCGTGACCTGTCCGCCTGGTTCGGCACGCACAAGGTGCTGGAGCGGGTCTCGCTGGAGATGGCGGCCGGCGAGGTGACCGCGCTGATCGGTCCGTCCGGCTGCGGCAAGTCCACCTTCCTGCGCACCCTCAACCGGATGCACGAGATGGTCCGCGGCGCCGCGCTGGCCGGCGAGGTGCTGCTCGACGGCGAGGACGTCTACGCGCACGGGCGCCGGCCGGCCGAGGTGCGGCGCCGGATCGGGATGGTCTTCCAGCGGCCGAACCCGTTCCCGGCGATGTCGATCGAGGACAACGTGGCGAGCGGCCTCAAGCTGGCCGGGATCAGGGTGAGCCGGGAGCACCGCGCGCACCTGGTCGAGGAGAGCCTGCGCCGGGCCGGACTGTGGAACGAGGTGAGCAGCCGGCTGGGCACCCCGGGCGGCGCGCTCTCCGGCGGCCAGCAGCAGCGGCTGTGCATCGCCCGCTCGCTGGCGGTGGAGCCGGACGTGCTGCTGATGGACGAGCCCTGCTCCGCGCTGGACCCGACCTCCACCCGCCGGGTCGAGGAGACCATCGCGGAGCTGCGCGGCCGGCTGACCGTGGTGATCGTCACCCACAACATGCAGCAGGCCCAGCGGGTCTCGCAGTCCTGCGCGTTCTTCCTGGCCAGCCACGACACTCCGGGCCGGATCGTGGAGGCCGGGCCGACCGAGCGGATCTTCTCCGACCCGGCGGACCAGCGCACCGCGGACTACGTGAACGGGCGGTTCGGCTGACCCGGTGCCGGCGCCCGGCGGGTCAGAGCGCGGCGAGGATGGTCTCCAGCACCTGGGCGACCCCGTCGTCCTGGTTGCTCACCGTGTGCCGGGCGACCGCGGCCAGCACGTCGGGGTGGGCGTTGGCCACCGCGTAGGAGGTGCCGGCCCAGGCCAGCATCTCCAGGTCGTTGGGCATGTCGCCGAACGCCACCACCTCGCTGCGGTCGATGCCCAGTTCGGCGCACCAGCGGGCCAGGGTGGCGGCCTTGGTCACCCCGGGGGCGCTGATCTCCAGCAGTGCGATCGGGCTGGACCGGGTGAGCTCGGCGAGGTCGCCGACCGCGGCCCGGCCCCGGGCCAGGAACTCGTCCGGGTCGAGCTCGGGGTGCTTGGCGAGGATCTTGTAGCTCTGCCGCGGGCCGTCCTGGGCGAGCAGTTCCTCGGCCGGCGCGATCAGGTGCGGCTCGTCGTCGCCCCACATCCGCACCTCGTAGTGCGGCTCCCGGGCGAAGCCGGTCGGGTACTCGAAGGCGACCGCGGTGCCGGGCAGTTCGGCCCGCAGCCGGCGCACCACCTGCCAGGAGGTCTCGGGGGTCAGCGGGAAGGTCTCCAGCAGGCGCTCGCCGGGCACGTCGTAGACCGCGCCGCCGTTGGAGCAGATCGCCACCCCGTGGCCGCCGATGTGCTCGCGCAGCAGCTGCATCCAGCGCGGCGGGCGACCGGTGACGAAGACCACCTTCAGGCCGGCCCGCTCGGCGGCGGCCAGGGCGGCCGCGGTGCGGTCGGAGACCGAACCGCCGTGGCACAGCAGGGTGCCGTCGAGGTCGGTGGCGATCAGGCGGGGGCGCGGGGGTGGCTGGGTCACCCGGTCATCCTCGCAGGCCCGGCGGGCGGGGCCCACGACGGTGCGGCCGATAAAAATGACGGCGCGCGGTCAACCCCCGTGTGACCGTGCGCCGTCGTGGCGGCCGTCTATTTTGTTGGACGGTCGCTACTTGAACATACGCTGAACCCTCCGGGGGCTGTCAACCGTGATACCTACGGGCGGATCTGCACGATCCGGTCGTTTGGTGCGTCTACTACGGTGGATACTTGTAGGCACAGGGGCCCGGGGCGGACGAGGGAGCGGCGATGTCGGAGCGCGAGCAGGCGTCGAGCCGTTCGATCGCCGAGAAGCTGGACCACCTGTTCCGCGAGATCCACCCCTCCGGGCGGGGTCCGTTCAGCTACCACGAGGTGGCCCAGGCCATCCGCGAGCAGGCCGGACCGGACGGTCCGACCGTCTCGCACGGCACCCTGCAGCAGATCCGCACCGGCGCCAAGACCAACCCGACGGTGAAGACCCTGGAGGCGATCGCCGCCTTCTTCGGCGTGCCGGCCGCCTACTTCCTGGACGACACGGTGGCCGAGCGGGTGGACGCCCGGGTCCGCGAGCTCAAGGCGGAGCGGGTGGCGGCGGCGCCGGACCAGGAGCAGGCGGAGCTGGCCGGGGTGCTGGCCGACCGGGAGGTGCGCGCGGTGGCGTTCCGGCTGGCCGGGCTCTCGCCGCGGGCGCTCAAGGGGCTGCGCTCCATCATCGACCAGGTCAGGGCGGTGGAGGGGCTGCCCGAGGTGGGGCGGCGCGGGCGCCGCGCCTGACGCTCCGTCGGTCTGCGGAGGATCTTGTGCACCGCATGTGACCAGAACTCGACCGAACGCTTATGCTTCTCGCTCGATCGTGTCGGTGTGCGGCGCTCGCGGCGCCGGTTCGGCAGGGGTGGCAGTGGTAGCGGTGGCGCAGAGGGCGGGGCGGCCATGAGGTGGCGCAAGCGGCCCGGGCCCGGGCTGACCGCCCTGGTGGACCGGATCGCGGTGCCGCAGCCGTTCCAGCTGGCCGAGTTCTGCGACCGGGTGGCCGCCGAGCGCGGCCGGCCGCTGCGCCTGGTGCCGCTGGCCGACACCGCGGGTCAGGACCTGCCGTGCGGGCTCTGGCTCGGCCTGGACGAGGTCGACCTGGTCTTCTACGAGGCCGGCGCGGCCCCGATCCTGAAGACCCAGATCGTGCTGCACGAGATCTCCCACATGCTGCTGGACCACGTCGGCCCCGACACCGGCACCTCCGCCGAGCGGGCCGAACTGGCCGCCCGGGCCCTGGCGGACCGGGAGGCGGCCGACCGGGACCTGGGGCTGCGCACCGACCGGGTGCTCGCGCTGCTGGCCCGCAGCGGCTACAGCAGCCGCCAGGAGTCCGACGCCGAGTCGCTGGCCACCCTGCTGCTGGAGCGGGCCACCCGCGCCGACCGCGGGGCCGGCGCGCCGGCCGGCCAGGTGCTGGCCCGGCTGGACGACGCCTTCGGGCACCCGGTGCGCCGCTCGTGACCGGCGCCGGCCACCCGCTCGACCAACTCCCGCCGCACCCCTCGCCGGTCAAGCTGGCGATCCTGGCGCTGCTCTGGCTGGTCACCCTGTGGCGGCTGCCCAGCGCGCTGCGCGATCCGCGCCGGCGCACCCTGTGGACCGCCTTCGCCGGGGCCACCGGGCTGGTCACGCTGGGCCTGCCGATCTGCACCCGGGTGGTGGACGGCGGCACCGGGGTGCACAACCTGGTGATCCTGGTGAAGCACCTGATCGGCCTGGTCTCCTGCCACGCCTCGCTCAGCTTCGTCGCCGAGACCGCCCGCCCGGAGCTGGCCCGACGGCTGCGCCGCCCCCAGTGGGGGCTGCTGGCGGCCGCCGCGGCCGGACTGGTCGTCAGCTTCTGCCTGCTGCGGCAGCCCAGCGAGGTGGCCGACTTCTACCAGGGCTACCCCGGCTCGGTCCCGGCCGCCGTCTACGCCGCGATCGTGACCGGCTACCTCGGCTCCGCGATGGGGCTGGGCTGCTGGCTCTTCACCACCAACGCCCGCCGGGCCGCCCGGCGCTCGCTGCGCGCCGGCCTGGTCGTGCTGGCGCTGGGCACCGCCTCCGGCTTCCTCTACACCGTGCTGCGGGTCTGGCAGATCCTGGACCAGCTGGCCGAGCGGCCGATGTTCCTCAGCGAGGACGTGCTGTACGCCTTCGAGTGGGCCGCCATCGCCCTGGTGCTGCTGGGCAGTCTGCTGCCGGCCGGCGGCGTGGCGCTGCGGGCGCTGCGCGACTGGCGCACCGCCCGCCGGCTGGCCCCGCTCTGGACGGCGCTGACCGAGGCGGTGCCCGAGGTGGTGCTCACGGCGCGGCTGGGCCGGGCGCCCCGGGTGCGGCTGCACCGGCTGGTGATCGAGATCCGCGACGCGGCCCTGGTGCTCGCCGGGTACGCCGACGCCCCGCTGCCGGCCGACGCGGACAGCGAGGCCGAGGCCCGTTGGCTGCGCGCCGCCGCGGCCCGCCGGCGCGGCGGCCTGGCCCCCGGCCACCGGGGCGCGGCGACCGGCGACACCGCCATCGACGAGGTCGACTTCGACGCCGAGACGGCCCGACTGCTCCGACTGGCCGGGGCCTACGCCCGCGGCTGAGCCCCGCGCATACTGTTCAGTCCGCCCGCTTACTGTTTATGGAATGCCCGCTACGCGCATCAACTTCGGTTCAGGGCAGGAATTCCGGCCGCTGCCCTTTACCATTTCCCCGGTTTTTGTGCGCAGTTGTTGACGTGAATTCAGCGGCTCTGCTTTGCTACCGGCAGTCGGACCAGCAGACCGTCAAACTCCCTCTGACGGCTCGACAGTTCGCACCGGCCGACGGCCCGGGGATCACCCTCCGGAAACCGGTCCGCACGGTGGTGCGCACGGCTGTCCGCTCCCTGTTCCCCCCACGCTCGGCCGCCGCATCCCCCAATGGCGCGCGGCCGGCAGGAGAGAGGCACCCTCACATGGGCACTTCCCCCATGAACCGCCAGTCTCGGATCAAGGCCCTGACCGGGCTGACCTCCCTGATGCTCGCCGGCGCGGCCTTCGCGGCCGCCCCGGCCCAGGCCAACCAGCCCGGCGATGAGTTCGCGGGCAACTCGCACCCGTACCGGCACGGCGTGGTGAACGCCAAGGGCCAGGCCGGCTCGGCGCGCACCCGCACCAGCAACCTGAAGTTCGGCGGCGGCGTCGACGGCATCGGCGTGACCACCGGCCCGCAGAAGGTCTACCTGGTCTTCATGGGTACTCAGTGGGGCACCCAGGGCACCGACGCGAACGGCTACACCACCCTGTCCGGCGACCCGATGGGCGTCGGCGTGCGCGCCCAGCAGCTCTTCAAGGGCCTGGGCACCAACGGTGAGACCTGGTCCGGCGTCATGACCCAGTACTGCGAGGGCGTCGCCAAGGGCGCCGGCACCTGCGGCACCGCCGGCACCCACGTCGGCTACCCGACCGGCGGCGCGCTGGCCGGCATCTGGGTCGACGAGTCGGCCGCGGCCCCCGGCCAGGCCACCGGCAACCAGCTGGCCGCCGAGGCGATCAAGGCCGCCGGCCACTTCGGCAACACCACCGCGGCCTCGAACCGCGACGCGCAGTACGTGGTGCTGTCGCCCACCGGCACCCACCCGGACGGCTTCAACACCTCCACCGGGCAGTTCTGCGCCTGGCACGACTGGAACGGCGACACCACCCTGAGCGGCGGTGCGGCCTCCTCCCCCTACGGCGACGTGGCGTTCACCAACGACCCGTACGTCACCGACATGGGCACCTCCTGCGGCCAGAACTACGTCAACGCGGGCAGCGCGGGCACCCTGGACGGCGTGACCATGGTCTTCGGCCACGAGTACGCCGAGACCATCACCGACCAGAACCCGGCCGGCGGCTGGACCGACTCGTCGGGCTCCGAGAACGCCGACAAGTGCGCCTGGAAGGGCACCGGCGGCGTCGGCGGCTCGCAGAACGTCACCTTCGCCACCGGCTCGTTCGCCATGCAGGGCACCTGGGCCAACGACTACAACGGCGGCGCCGGCGGCTGCGAGATCTCGCACCCGATCGTCCCCTGACACCCCGTCACCACCCCGGGTGCGTGCGGATCACACCCGGCCCTGGTCCTTCAGCACCCGGCGGGCCTGGGCGAAGAGCATGCCGACGTTGACCGACTTGCGGCAGACCACCACGGCCACCACCTCGTCGTTGCTGTCCACCCGCAGGAAGAGGTGGGCCAGGTTGTCGCTGTTGACCAGGATCTCCTGGAAGTAGTGCCGGTCGCTCACGATGCCGCGGCGCTCCTTGAAGATGCCCTCGATCATCACCACGTTGCGGCCCTGGAACAGGTCGAGGGTGGCCGCCGCCAGCATGTCGAGGACCTCCGGCGGGTGCGAGTCGACGGTCTCCACCGCGAGGAGCATGCCGGTGGACATGTCGATGACGCCGGCGGCCACGCACTCCGGGACCTCGGTGCGCAGGTTCTTGACCAGGCTCACGACCCGCTCGCTCATGCTCCGGGTGTCCCGGGTGTCCGGCATGTTCATCGTTCTCCTTCGTCCGTGGTCCGTGGGTCTTGGGTCTTGGGTCCTGATCCGGTGCCGTCAGTTCGCCGCGGCCACCGGGCTGTCGGCGGTGAGCAGGTCGCCGATGCGGTCCGCGGACCGCTGCGCCTCCAGGTGCAGCCGTCTGACGTCCAGGCCCGCGTCCCCGAGCACGCCGAGCAGCGCCATCTCGCCGACCGCCTGGGCGACCAGGAAGCCGTCGGTGTACCGCGCCGTGGTGTGGTGGAGCAGTCCCTTGCCGGTGAGGCTGCCGGCCCGCCGGGCGACGCCGAGGGCCGCCGCGGTGAGCGCGGCCAGGCTGTCGGCGCTCTCGGCGTCGCCGGTGTCGGCGGTGATCAGCAAGCCGTCGGCGGAGGCCACCACGACGTCGGTGACGCCGACGACCCGCTCCCGCAGCGCCCGCACCTCGGCGGTCAGCCGGTCGTTCCTGTCAGCCACGTTTCTCCTGTCACGGGCGCGCTCGACCTCGGTCGAGCCGCCTTGCTCGAATCCGCACCCGGTCCCGTCGGACACCGGGTGGGGAGGGTCAACCGGTGCCCCCGCCCGCCCGGTACTTCGCGACCAGCGCCGACGGGGGGCGCCAGGCACCGGCCGCGGGCCGCAGCGGCAGCACCTCGGTGATCCCGCTCGCGCCGGGCAGGCGCTGCGGCAGCGGGGCCGGTGCGGCGACCGGGTGGTCCGGGGCCGGCGTCGTCCGCGCGAGTCGCCCGGCCGGCGGGGGACCGGCGCCGCCGGGCGACCCGCCGGCCGGCCCGGTGGCGAGCAGGCCCTCGCCCAGCAGCCGCGACACCTCGACCAGGACGGCGTACAGGCTCCGGCCGAGCAGGAAGGCGATGTCCCGCGCGCTGCGCCGGCCGTCGGCGCGGCGCAGGATCTCCCGCCGGTCCCCGGTCGTGGACCGGCCGAGGAACGCGGCGCCGGCGTCCGTGCGGACCAGGCGGTCGTGGAACGGGGAGAACGCATGTCCTGGTGACCGCAGCGCCCTGATCCGCCGTTCGGTCTCCCGGAGCAGCCAGTCCGGTTCCACGCCCTCCAAGGCGGCCAGGCAGTCGCCGCAGCCCTCGCCGTCCAGGGTGAGGCCGTCGATCCGCCCCAGTCCCACCGCCAACGCGCCGTCCACGGCGGCCATCACGCAGATCAACTGCCATTCCGCGGCCCCGACCAGGTCCCGGGCGATCAGCTCGACGCCGATCCCGCCGTCACCCGCGCCGGCGTGGCAGACCGAGGCCCATTCGCTCTCGCTGACCCGGCCCGAACGCAGCAGCAACGTGTCGGCCCCCGGCGCACCGGGCGAGGTCACCTCGACGATGGCCCCGTCCCGCAGGTGGAACGAGCCGCCCGGATCCCCGGCCACCAGCAGCGTCCCGGACCTCAGCTCACGAGAACCGCCCGCCAGGATGCGGGCGAAGTCCACCCGCGGCCCGCCCGGTCGAGCGGTCACGGGCAGCGGCGGCGGGAGCGCTCGGTCGACGATTTCTGACATGCCTCTGCAATCAGCCGAATTCCAGCGGCCACCGCTGACATCGGTCGAATGCCCGGGCCGGAAATCGCACGCTAGTCGAGCGGGCCGAACCCATGACCGGGGAATGCGCCTACTGTCCGAATGTGTACGCGCATGACTGAGGCCCACTCAGGCTGATCGTCTTATTTTCAGAATTGTTCACCCCCGCCCGTGGCCCGGGGGAGCTCCGGTGCGCCCGGCCACGCGGTGATCGCGGCTACCGAGGATCGTCAGGCGCCGCGACGCTTCGGCGACGTATGGTCGGCCGTATGCGACTGAGCACGGTGATCCTCCCCATCCACCGCTGGAGCGAGGGTCAGAAGATCTGGCAGCGGGCCGAGGACCTCGGCTTCCACGCCGCGTACACCTACGACCACCTCTCCTGGCGGTCCTTCCGGGACCGGCCCTGGTTCGGAGCCGTCCCCACCCTGACCGCCGCCGCGGCGGCTACCGAGAGTATCCGCCTGGGCACCCTGGTCACCTCGCCGAACTTCCGGCACCCGGTGACCCTGGCCAAGGAACTGGTCACGCTGGACGACGTGTCCCAGGGGCGGGTGACGGTCGGGATCGGGGCCGGCGGGACGGGGTTCGACGCGACGGCGCTCGGGCAGCAGGCCTGGAGCGGGAAGGAGCGGGCGGACCGGTTCGCGGAGTTCGTGCCGCTGCTGGACAAGCTGCTGCGCCAGGACACCACCACCGAGACCGGGCAGTACTACTCGGCGGTGGAGGCCCGCAACATCCCCGGCTGCGTGCAGCGGCCGCGGGTGCCGCTGTACGTGGCGGCCACCGGGCCGCGCGGGCTGCGGCTGGCGGCCGAGCACGGGCAGGGCTGGGTGACCTACGGCGACCCCAAGGGCCCGGCGGACGTGCCGGTGGCGCAGGCGCCGGACGTGATCGCGGCGCAGCTGGCCAAGCTGGGTGCGGCCTGTGCCGCGCGGGGCCGGGATGCGGCCGAGCTGGAGAAGGTGCTGCTGCAGGGGTCGACGGCGGAGCGCCCGCTGGAGTCGGTGGACGCGTTCGTGGACTGGGCCGGGACCTACCGGGAGCTCGGCATCACCGAGTTGGTGATCCACTGGCCGGTGCCGGACTCGGTGTTCGAGGGCGACCTGGCGGTCTTCGAGCGGATCGCGACCGAGGGGCTGGCCCAGCTCGGCGGCTGACCCGGGGTCGGGCGGGCGGGCCGGAATCGGGTGCGGATGGTGGTCCGTCAGTTGCGGTTCGGTCACGGCGTGTCCGAATCGTGAAGCAATGGGGGAGTTGGGCCCGATACCTCGTTGAGGGCGTGGCTGAAAATCTCTCATACTTCCAGCTGACTGACGGTCCGCTCCTGGGGGGAGTCCCTTGTCCCAGCCTGATCCCGCCGCGCCCGCCGAACCCTCGGCCGACGCACCCGCCGCGCCGCCGGCCGAGCCGCTCCCGGCGTCGCCGGCCGAGCCGTTCGCCGAGCCGCCGGCGTCGCTCGCCGAGCCGCTCGCCGCGCCGCTCCCCGAGCCGCCGGGCGCCCGGCGCCGACCGTCGCGGGCGGTCACCGTCACCCTGGCCACCGTCGGCCTGCTCGCCGTCACCGCCGCCAGCGCGACCGTCACGGTGGCGGTCGGCAAGCCGGACCACCCGCACCGCGCCGTCGCCGTCCCGGCCCCGGGCGCCTCCGCGGCCGCCGCCGCACCGAGCGCCGCCGCGAGCCCGACCCCGACCCCCGTGCCGGTGCCGAGCCTGACGCTGGCCCCGGCGCCCAGCTCCACGCTGCACGGCACGGTGAACGGCAGCACCCACGGCGGCGACCTGCGCTACTTCCTGCTGCCGATTCCGGACGGCGGCGAGTCCTACGGCTCGCCGGACGGCTCCGCGCTCACCATGGACGACCTGGCCAAGGAGTACAGCAAGTCCACCGACATCAAGTCGGTGCTGGACTCGTACAACTACCAGGAGGCGGTCTACCGCCAGTACCGCACCGCCGACGGTCGGATGGAGGTCTCGGCCCGGTTGATGCGGTTCTCCTCCCGGGACTACGCCCACGACTTCGCGAAGAACGCGACCTTCTCCAAGGGCGACCCGGTCGACGTGGACGGCGACAGCGAGGCCAAGGGCTACATCTTCAAGCCGGAGCAGCAGGCCTTCACCGGTGAGCTGATCGGGGTCTCCTACGTCGGCGACGTCGAGTACGAGATCACCGTCGACGTGAAGGGCGACCCGGACAAGTCGCTGCTGGCGGACGCGATGAAGCGCCAGCGCGACCGGCTGTCCAGCGGTGGCTGAGCCCGCCCTCCCGAATCCCGAGCAGGAGCCCACTGTGAGCACCGAAGTCCCGCCTGCCTCCGCGCAGGAGCCGCAGCCGCCTGCGGGGGAGACCCCGGCGGCGTCCGTCGGGGACCCGGCCGGACCGGCCGCGGCGAGCCCGACGGTCGGCGACGGCCCGGCGGCCGACCAGGACGCGGCGGTTGACGCCCCGTCCGAGGCGCCCGCCGAGCCCGAGTCCGAGCCCGAGCCCGAGTCCGAGTCCGAGCCCGTCGCCGACCCGGCCGCCCCCCTGGCCGCCGAGTCCGAGTCCGAGCCGGAGTCCGAGCCGGTGGCCGACCCCGCCGCCCGCCGGGTCCGTGCCCCCCGCACCGCGGTGCTGCTGGTCGGCGCCCTGCTGCTGGGGCCGCTGCTCGGCGGCGGCCTCGGCTACGCGATCCAGGCCGCCGGCCCGGCCACCCCGCTGCCGGCGCTGCAGCCCGCCGTGCTGCCCGGCTATCCGTCCGGGGCGCTCGGTTCGCCGGCCGCCGCGGCGGCCGCGGACAAGCCGCTGCCCATCGACGGCGACCTGCGCAAGCTGCTGATCGCCAAGCCGGACGGCGCCTCCGACTGGGACGACTACGACTTCGCCGATGCCGGCGAGTACGAGACGGTCGGTCAGATCGCCCGGTCCAAGGGCTCGTCGGACACCGTCTTCTCCCGCCTGCTCACCTCGGGCCTGCGCCGTGCGGTGATCAACACCTGGCAGAAGGACGGGGTGAAGTACAAGGTCGAGCTGATCCAGTACTTCTCCGACAGCGCGGGCTCGGCCTACTCCGCCGCGACCTCCGAGCGCGGCAGTGACACCCACCCGTTCCCGAACGGGATGGAGGGCGCGTACTACGCGGCGACCAAGCCGGAGCAGTACGCCGAGACCACCGAGAACTTCTACTACGGCGAGGGCGTGACCCGGCGCGGCGACGTGCTGGTGCGGGTGGAGGCCTTCGGGACCGCGCAGGTGAACGCCGACGCGATCAGGGACCTGGTCAAGCAGCAGTGGGAGCGGCTGGCATGAGCGAGATCGTCACCGGGACCGCGGGCGAGCAGCCCGAGCCGGTCCACCAGCCCGAGCCCCAGGACGCGCCGCCGCCCGTCGCATCCGCGGAGCCCGTCGCATCCGCGGAGCCCGTCGCGTCCGCGGAGCCCGTCGCGCCGGCCGACCCGTCCGCGGAGCCCGTCGCGTTCGCCGACCCGGCCGCGTCCGCCGACCCGGCGCCGGCCCGTCGCACCCCCTTCGCGCTGAAGGCCACCGCCGCGGTGGCCGCCGCCGTGCTGGTGGGCGTGGGCATCGGCGTGGGCATCATCCAGGTCAAGTACAGCGACGGCACCGCCACCCCGGTCGCCGCCGCCCCCTCCGCCGCGCCGTCCGCCAAGGCCAAGGGCCCGGCCTGGGGCGCGCAGTCCAACGGCACCCACTTCGGCGCGCTGCGCGACCTGCTGCTGCCGGTCCCGGCCGGCTACCAGCTCGGCCCGGACGACGGGCAGTACGGCAACGACACCGAGCTGACCCAGGACCAGCTCAGCTCGGACCTGGACGCGGGCACCTCCGACCTGCCCAAGGACCAGCGCGACAAGGTCAAGGACGCCTTCAAGGCCGAGGGCCACAAGGGCTCGGGCCTGCGCAGCTACCGGTCCGCCGACGCCAAGACGGTGGTGACCATCTGGCTGGACCAGTTCAACCAGAAGTCGGTCGCGGTGCAGAGCGCCGTCGAGGGCGCCCTCGGTTCCGGACTGTTCCGCCAGGGTCCCGAGGTGCCGGGGTACCAGGACGCGCGCTGCTTCCTGCCGCCGGCCAAGCCGAGCGAGCCGATCGACGAGCTGATGTGCACCGCGGCGGTCGGCGACCTGCTGGTCAGCATGCACGTCGAGGGCGTCGCGCCGCTGCCGAAGAGCGAGGCCGTGTCCATCTTCCGTCAGCAGCTGGAGCGGCTGGCCCTCCCGGGAGCGTCCGTATGACCGAGCAGATCCCCGACCCCCAGGCCCAGCCGCTGGGCCCGGCCGCGCCCCCGGCGGTGGTCGACTCCGCCGCGGCGGCCGACTCCCCGGTGCCGACCGCGCCCCCGACCGCGACCGTGCCGGCGCAGGCGCCGGCCGTGCCGCCCGGGTCGCCCGTCGGGCCGCCCGTCCCGCCCCCGGCTCCCGCCTACGACCCGTGGGCCCCGCCGACCCAGCCGCCCGGCCCCTACCCGTACGCCCCCGGCCAGCAGCCGCCCCCGCCCTGGGGTGCCGATCTGCTCGCCACCCAGCGCCCGCCGCGCAAGCGCCCCGCCCGGGCCACCGTGCTGCGCTGGACCGCCGTCGCCGCCGTGCTGCTGGTCACCGCCACCGCGGCCTGCCTGGCCGTCACGGCCCCGCAGCGCACCGACCTGCCGGGCCTGGCCACGCCGAACGACGGCCGGTACACCTTCCCGGCGCTGACGCTCCCCCAGCTCCCGGCGGGCAAGCCGGCCCCGTCCGCCCAGGGCGCCGGCCAGCGGCACTACGCCGACCTGCGCGCGCTGGTCCTGCCGGCCCCGCTGACCGGTGCCAAGGCGGCCCCCGCCACCCCGGCGAACTCCGCGGCCTGCGCGGACTACGCCAAGCTGCACGACGCGACCGCCAACATGCCCACCCTGCTGGCGACCAACGCCTGCCGGGCGGCGGCCACCCGCACCTGGACCGCCAAGGACGGCACCCGCGCCGAGGTCTGGCTGCTGCACTTCGGCTCCCCGGCCGAGGCCCGCGAGTTCTACGACACCCTCTGCGCGGACGGCAGCCCGGTGGCGGTCCCCAACGCGGTCACCGCGGTGGACGACTTCACCCTGGGCCCGGACCAGATCGCCTACACCCGCACCACCAGCACGGCCGGCAGCGCCAACCAGCCGGCCGCCAAGGTCGCCTACCTCTACGCCGGCGACGTGGTGGCCACGGTGCTGATGACCAACCCGCAGGGCGTGCCGAGCCAGGCCTTCCACCAGGTGGTCACGCTCCAGTCGGACCTGCTCGGCTGACGGGCCACCACGACGACGGCGGGCGGTGAACCCCTAGGGGTCCACCGCCCGCCGTCATACCGCAGGACGACCCCCACGCCGTCCTGTCGACAGCTCCCCAGCCGTCCGCGCAGCCACTAGGTTCGAGGGGTGTCCACCGCACCCCCCGCCTCCGCGCCCGTCATCACAACGGACGCCCTCACCAAGCGGTTCCCCGCCGTCACCGCGCTCGACCAGCTCACCGTCGAGGTGGGCCGGGGCGTGGTCGGGCTGGTCGGGGCCAACGGTGCGGGCAAGTCCACCCTGATCAAGATCCTGCTCGGGCTCACCCCGGCCACCTCCGGCCGCGGCGAGGTGCTCGGCCTGGACATCGCCACCCAGGGCTCGCGGATCCGCGAACTGGTCGGCTACATGCCGGAGCACGACTGCCTGCCGCCGGACGTGTCGGCCACCGAGTTCGTGGTGCACATGGCCCGGATGTCGGGGCTGCCGGCCACCGCCGCCCGCGAGCGCACCGCCGACGTGCTGCGCCACGTGGGCCTGTACGAGGAGCGGTACCGCCCGATGGGCGGCTACTCCACCGGCATGAAGCAGCGGGTGAAGCTGGCCCAGGCGCTGGTGCACGACCCGCGGCTGGTCCTGCTGGACGAGCCGACCAACGGCCTGGACCCGGTCGGCCGGGACGAGATGCTCGGCCTGATCCGCCGGGTCCACCAGGAGTTCGGCATCTCGGTGCTGGTCACCACCCACCTGCTGGGCGAGCTGGAGCGCACCTGCGACCACCTGGTGGTGATCGACGGCGGGCGGCTGCTGCGCTCCTCCTCCACCGCCTCGTTCACCGGGGCCACCGCGCAGCTCGCGGTCGAGGTGACCGACAACGCCGACGGCACCGCCGACGCGCTGCTGCGCGAGCGCCTCACCGCGGCCGGCCTGTCGGTCGGCGCCGCGGGCGCCCACGTGCTGCTGGTGCGACTGGCCGGCGAGGACACCTACGACACCATCCGCGACACCGTCGACGACCTCGGACTCGGCCTGGTCCGGCTGGAGCAGCGCCGTCACCGGGTGGCGGAGATCTTCGCGGGAGAGACTGATGACCACTCAGCCTGACACGCCGACCGGCGTCATCCACGACATCGGCTACCGCGGCTACCAGGGCCCGCGGCTCGGCCGCGGCTACGCCACCCGCTCGCTCTTCGTGCAGAGCCTGCGGGCCGCCTTCGGCCTGGGTCGCTCGGCCAAGTCCAAGGTGCTGCCGATGCTGATGCTGGCGGCCGTGGTGCTGCCGGCCGGCGTGGTGGTGTCGGTCGCGGTGCTGCAGCAGAGCGACCAGCTGAGCACCGACTACCCGCAGTACCTCTCCGGGGTCGGCCTGCTGTTCATCGAGATCTTCGTCGCGGCCCAGGCCCCGGTGCTGCTCTCCCGGGACCTGCGGTACCACAGCGTCCCGCTCTACTTCTCCCGGCCGATCACCCGCACCGACTACGTGCGGGCGAAGTGCGCCGCGATGGTCTGCGCCCTGCTGGTGGTCACCGTGCTGCCGCTGCTGGTGCTGTTCGTCGGCGCGGTGCTGGCCGGGATGGACCTGGGCCACCAGAGCGCGCACCTGGCCTACGGGCTGCTGGCGGCGCTGCTCTACTCGCTGGTCTTCGCCGCGATCGGCCTGCTGCTGGCGGCCGCCACGCCGCGGCGCGGCTTCGGGGTGGCGGCGATCATGGGCGTGCTGGTGGTCTCCGGGGTGGTCGCGGAGATCGTCTACGGCCTGGGCGGCGGCCTGCACCAGGAGCCGAGCACCACCGCGAACTGGGCCTTCGTGCTCTCCCCGGCCGGCCTGGTGCAGCGGTTCGTCGACCAGGTCTGCGGGCTGACCCCGGACTTCGCCGGCACGCCCGGCACCCTGGGCACCGTGGTCTTCGCCGTCGAGCTGCTGGCGATCACGGCCGGCTCGTACGCGCTGCTGCTGCGCCGCTACCGGAAGATCTGAGAGGGCGTCATGGCGGTCATCACGATTGACAAGGTCTCCCGCTGGTTCGGCAACGTGGTCGCGGTCAACGACGTGTCGATGTCCATCGGTCCCGGGGTCACCGGTCTGCTCGGGCCCAACGGCGCGGGCAAGTCCACCCTGATCCACCTGATGAGCGGTTTCCTGGCGCCCTCGGCCGGCAGCGTCGTGCTGGACGGCGCCCCGATCTGGCGCAACCAGCAGGTGTACCGGCAGATCGGCCTGGTCCCGGAGCGGGAGTCGATGTACGACTACCTGACCGGCTGGGAGTTCGTGCTGGCCAACGCCGAGCTGCACGGCCTGCCCGATCCGGGCGCGGCGGCCCGCCGGGCGCTGGAGCTGGTGGAGATGACCCACGCGCAGGAACGGCGCACCGGCACCTACTCCAAGGGCATGAAGCAGCGGGTCAAGATGGCCTCGGCGCTGGTGCACGACCCGGCGGTGCTGCTGCTGGACGAGCCGTTCAACGGGATGGACCCGCGCCAGCGGCTGCAGCTGATGGAGCTGCTGCGCCGGTTCGGCGGCGAGGGCCGCACGGTGCTCTTCTCCTCGCACATCCTGGAGGAGGTGGAGCAGCTGGCCCGGCACATCGAGGTGGTGGTGGCCGGCCGGCACGCCGCCTCCGGCGACTTCCGCCGGATCCGCCGGCTGATGACCAACCGGCCGCACCGGTACCTGGTCCGCTCCAGCGACGACCGGCGGCTGGCCGCCGCGCTGATCGCCGACCCGTCCACGGCCGGGATCGAGCTGGACTGGAGCGAGCGGGCGCTGCGGGTGCAGGCGATCGACTTCGAGGGGTTCACCACGCTGCTGCCCAGGGTGGCGCGGCAGGCGGGCATCCGGCTGTTCACCGTCTCCCCGGCGGACGAGTCGCTGGAGAGCGTCTTCTCCTACCTGGTCTCCTCCTGACCGCCCCGGCCGCCACCCGTACCGAAAGGACCTGACACACCGTGAACCTGACCGTGGTCCGGCTGACCGTGCGCGGTCTGCTCGGCCGGCGGCGGGGCGTCCTGCTGCTGGTCGTCCCCGTGCTGCTGCTGATCATCGCCGTGGCCGCCGGCGCCTCGCACGGCGACAAGCACGAGCTGGCCGTGCAGCTGCTGGGCACCCTCGGGCTGGGCACCCTGGTGCCGATCCTCGGCCTGGTGGTGGGCACCGGCGTGATCGCCACCGAGATCGACGACGGCTCGATCGTCTACCTGCTGTCCAAGCCGCTGCCGCGCCGGCAGATCGTCACCAGCAAGCTGGCGGTCGCGGTGCTGACCGGCTGGCTGTTCGCGGCCGTGCCGGTGCTGCTCGCCGGGCTGATCATCTACGGCACCGGGGACGGCGTGGCGCTCGGCTACTTCGTCGGCACCCTGGTGGCCTCGGCCGCGTACAGCGCGCTCTTCCTGCTGCTGGGCACGGTGACCCGCAACGCGGTGGTGGTGGGCCTGGCCTACGCGCTGATCTGGGAGAGCCTGATCGGCAACTTCGTCTCGGGCGCCCGCACGCTGAGCATCCAGCAGTGGGGGCTCTCGGTGGCCCGCGCGGTGGCCGCACCCGGCGGGATCACCGCGCACGTGGCCCTGGGCGCGGCGGTCCCGCTGCTGGTGCTGGTCAGCCTGGGCGCGGTGCTGCTGGCCGCCCACCGGCTGGCCGGCCTCACCCTGGCCGGCGAGGAGTGACCGGCTCCAGCGTGGTGTTGCGCCCGGCGCCCCAGCCGGCCACCGCCACCACGCCCGCCAGGGCGAGCAGCACCAGCAGCACCGCGGTCCAGCCTCCGGTCAGCTGGTGCAGCGCGCCGGCGCCGACCGGGCCGAGCGCCGCGATCAGGTAGCCGACCGCCTGGGTCATCCCGCCGAGCTGGGCGGCCCCGGCGGCGCTGGAGGTGCGCAGCACGATGAAGGCCAGCCCCAGTCCCAGCGACCCGCCCTGGGCCACGCCCAGCACCGCGGCCGCCGCCCAGGCCCCGGAGACCGGGGCGAGCAGCAGCACCGCCACCCCGGCGCCGTTCAGCAGGGCCATGGTCACCGCCAGCGCGCGCTGACGGGTCATCCGGCCGGCCAGCAGCGGGACCAGGAAGGCGCCGGCCACCTGCACCAGGTTGGAGAAGGCGAAGACCAGCCCGGCCTCGTCCCGGGGCATCCCGTGGTCGGCCAGCACGGTCGGCATCCAGGCCACCAGGGTGTAGACCATCAGCGAGGAGACGCCCATGAAGAGGCTGATCTGCCAGGCCAGCGGCAGCCGCCAGAGACCGGTGATCGGCTTGGTCCGGGGCGCGGCCGGAGCGCCGGTCGCGGGCCCGCGCTCCTGACGGCCCCGCAGCACCTGCGGCAGCCAGGCCAGCGCCGCGACCAGCGCGAGCAGCGACCAGGCCCCGAGCGAGGCCCGCCAGCCGCCGCCCAGCGCGTGCTCCAGCGGGACCGAGGTGCCGGCCGCCAGCGTCGCGCCGACCAGCATGGTGGTCGAGTACACCCCGGTCATCGCCGCCGCCCGGTGCGGGAACTCCCGCTTCACCAGACCCGGCATCGAGACGTTGAGCACCGCGATCGCCACGCCGATCACCACGCAGCCCGCGTACAGCGCCACCACCGACGGCAGCACCCGCAGCAGCACGCCCGCGCCCAGCACCAGCACCGCGCCCAGGACGACCCGCTCGGTGCCGAACCGCCGGGTCAGCCGCGGGGTGAGCGGCGCCCCGACGCCCTGGAAGAGCACCGGGACGGTGGTGATCAGCCCGCTCGCGGTGGCCGACAGGCCGAAGGTGCGCTGGACCTCGCCCACCATCGGGGAGATCGCGGCCAGGCAGGCCCGCATGTTCAGCGCCACCAGCAGGATGCCGGTGAGCAGCAGCGCGGGGTGCGCCAGGCGGGAGCGGACGGGGCGGACCGACGTGCGCAGCGGCAGCTGCGCCCGGGTGACGGACATGGTGGGGCGGGCTTTCTGGGAAGGGGAACGCGGCGGACGGGGGAACGGTCCGCCGGTACTACTTGCGCGCGGCGAACTCCGCCAGCAACTGGTCGACCGCCGCGGTGGGCTCGGCCAGCAGGGCCCGGCAGGCCGCCTCGGCCCGGTCCGGGTCGCCGCTCGCGATCGCGTCCACCAGCGCCCGGTGGGTGGCGACCACCACCTCGGGCATCTCGTGGTCGCCGAACGCCGTCCGCATCGCCTCGCGCACCGAGGCGCCGAAGTAGCGGTACACCTCGGTCAGCGCCGGGTTGTGCGCGGCCTCGACCACGGCGGTGTGGAACTCCAGGTCGTGCTCGACGGTGGCCTCGCGGCCCACTCGCTCGGGGTGCGCGGCGATCACCTCGGCCTCGCGGGCCAGCGCGGCCCGCATCCGCTCCAGGTCCTCGGGGGTGTGCCGGACGGCGGCCAGCCGGGCCGCCTCGGCCTCCAGCGCGGCGCGCACCTCCAGCACGTCGCGCACGCCGGAGCGCTGCACCCCGCGCAGGACCGCGGCGGGGTCGCTGGTGCTGCGCACGAAGGTGCCCTCGCCCTGCCGGGTGGTGAGCATCCCGGCGTGCACCAGCACCCGGATCGCCTCGCGCACCGTGTTGCGGCCGACCTGCAGCTGCTCGGCCAGCTCGTGCTCGGTGGGGATCCGCTCGCCCACCGCCCAGCCGCCCCCGGTCAGCCGGGCCCGCAGCTGCTCGATCGCGGCGTCCACCAGGGAGCGGCGACCGGCGGCCCGCAGCGTGGCAGCGGGCAGCGCGGGGTCGTCGTTCGCCATCCCGCCACCTCCCGATCCTCGCGCCGGCCTTGCCCGGTCATCCTACAACTGCTCGTCCGGTCATCCTACAACTGGGGCCGGCGTTTGAGTGAAGCTGCAAATCGACGGCCCACCGGTGACTTCGCAATGGTGCCTTTATATGCTCCGCTGAAAGCTCATCGTGTCCGCACCTGATGCGAGCGAGGCCACAGTGCCCCGCGGCACATCCGGGAGGCGCCGAGCGTTGCCTCTGCGCGCGGTCCAGTCCATCGCGCGAGGCTGAATCCGCCGCCGGTGAAGGGTGTACACATGTCAGGCCAGAGGCCCGGAGCCTTCGACGACTCCGGGGACCGGCACGGCCGGTCCACCGACGCGCCGCGCCCCGGCGGACGGCGGGCGGCCCGCGAGGCCGCGGCCGAGCCGGTGCGCACCGGTGGCCGGGCCGAGGCGCGCCGGGCCCAGGCCAAGGGCGGACGGGGCCGCAAGAAGCCGGGCAAGCGGAGCAAGAAGAAGGTCGTCGCCTGGACCGCCGCCGCCGCGGTGGTGCTGGTGACCGCGGCCGGCGGTGCGCTCTACACCTACTTCGACGGCAACATCAGCAGCTTCGACGCGGCCGGCATCTCGGCCGACCGCCCCCCGGCGGCCACCGCGGACGCCAACGGGAACAAGCCGGTCAACGTGCTGCTGATCGGGTCCGACTCGCGCGGCGACGGCAACAGCGACCTCGGCGGCGGTGGCGACGCCGGCGCCCGTTCGGACACCACGATCCTGTTGCACGTCTACGCCGACCACAAGCACGCGGTGGGCGTCTCCTTCCCGCGCGACTCGCTGGTCGAGATCCCGCCCTGCCTGGTCAACGGCAAGTGGACCAAGCCGCAGCCGAACACCATGTTCAACGCGGCCTTCGCGATGGGCAACACCGACAAGGGCAACCCGGCCTGCACCCAGAACACCGTCGAGCACCTGACCGGGCTGCGGGTGGACCACACCCTGGTGGTGGACTTCAACGGCTTCGCCGCGATGACCAGCGCGGTCGGCGGGGTGGACGTCTGCCTGCCGAACGCGGTCTACGAGGGCGACCTCAACCCCAACCTGGGCCACAAGGGCAACCTGATCTTCGCCAAGGGCGAGCAGCAGGTCTCCGGCCAGAAGGCGCTGGACTACGTCCGGGTCCGGCACGGCATCGGTGACGGCTCGGACATCGGCCGGATGCAGCGTCAGCAGGCGTTCCTCTCCTCGCTGATCAAGAAGGTCAAGGGCTCGGGGATGGACCCGACCACGCTGCTGCCGCTGGCCAACGCCGCCACCAAGTCGCTCACCGTGGACCCCGACCTGTCCTCGGCCGACAAGCTGCTCGGCTTCGCCATGTCGATGAAGAACATCGACCTGCACAACATCAAGTTCATCACCACGCCGTGGCGCTTCGAGGGCGCCCGGGTCGCCTGGGTGCACCCGGACGTGGACAACCTGTGGGCCGCGCTGAAGGCCGACCGCACGCTGGACGGCCAGGACGCCAGTGGCGGCCAGCGCCCGGACGCCCCGTCGGGCAGCCCGGCGGCCCAGTCCAGCCCGGCCGCCCCGCCGCCGGTCGCGGCCGGTTCGGTCAACGGCGCCGGCGCCCGGGTGAACGTCTACAACGGCACCACCACCAAGGGCCTCACCGTCACGGCCTCGGCCAAGCTCAAGGACGCCAAGTTCACCGTGGCCGGCACCGGCAACGCCGCCACCCAGAACCACGACACCACGGTGATCCAGTACGGCACGACCGCCGAGGCCAAGTCGGCCGAGGCGCTCGCCCAGCTCTTCCCGGGGGCCAGCGTGGAGAAGAGCGGTGCGGCGGGCCTGAACGTGATCCTGGGCAAGGACTACGCGGCCGCCAACGGTGGCGCCGCGGCCGGCGGCTCCTCGGCCGCGCCGGCCCCGCTGCCGTCCAGCATCGCCAACAACGCCCGCTCGGCGGACGACGACCCCTGCTCCAACCTCACCTACAACTGACCGGGCAGCAGCGAGGCCCCCGCTGCCACGGGAGCCGGGGGCTCGCCGCCGGTTCGGCGGCGCCCGATCCGACCTACATGCGGTCCAGCACCAGTGCCACCCCGTCCTAGGCGTTGATCGCGGGGAACACGTCGGCCCCCGC
>NZ_JBHYKG010000059.1:0-8173 GCF_042741245.1 Kitasatospora sp. NPDC058965 | reverse complement strand
GCGTACCACTAACCCAAACAGCCCCCGGGCGGGGGACGACCCCCCAGCCACAACCACCAACAACAATTTCCGGGCACCCCGGGCGCCCCCCCCCCCCCGGGTGGGGGGCCCCTCGCCGCAGGTTCGCCGGCGCCGGATCAGCCGTACAGGCGCTCCAGCACCAGTGCCACGCCGTCCTCGGCGTTGCTCGCGGTCACCTCGTCGGCCACCGCCAGCACCTCCGGGTGCGCGTCGGCCATCGCCACCGCGTGCCGGGCCCAGCGGAACATCGGCACGTCGTTCGGCATGTCGCCGAAGGCGATCGCGTCCGCCCCGCGCAGGCCCAGTCGCGCCCCGGCCACCGCCAGCCCGGTGGCCTTGGACAGCCCCAGCGGCAGCAGCTCGACGAGCCCCTGGCCGGCCAGCACCACGCCGACCAGGTCGCCGGCCACCCGGCGGGCGGTCGCCACCAGTTGATCGTCAGTCAGGTCGGGGTGCTGGACGAAGAGCTTGGCCACCGGCTCGGCGAGCAGCTCCGCGAGGGTCGCCACCCGGGCCACCGGCAGCGAGCTGTGCATCCGGTAGCCGGGCTGCGCCAGCAGCCCGCCGGTCAGGCCGTCCTGACTGGCCGCCAGGGCCGGCGGACCGATCTCCGCGGTGAGCTTCTCCACCGCCAGCGCGGCCTGCCGGCGGTCCAGCGTCATCGAGGTGAGCAGCCGGTGCGCCCCGGCGTCGTACACCTGGCCGCCCTGGGCGCAGACCGCGAGCCCGGTGTACCCGATCTGGTCCAGCACCGGGCGGGCCGAGGTGGCCGAGCGCCCGGTGACCACGATGTGCACCGCCCCGGCCGCCGTGGCGGTGGCCAGGGCGGCCCGGGTGCGGGCGGAGACCGTCTCCTCGGGGGTGAGGAGGGTGCCGTCCAGGTCGGTCGCGACCAGCCGGAACGGCACGGCGGCGGTCACTTGACCGGGTCCAGCGTGGTCCGGCCGCCGAGGTAGGGGCGCAGCGCCTCGGGCAGCACCACGCTGCCGTCGGCCTGCTGGTGGTTCTCCAGGATCGCCACGATGGTCCGGGGCACGGCGACCAGGGTGCCGTTGAGGGTGGCCAGCGGGCGGGCCTTGCCGTCCTCGCGCATCCGGATGGACAGCCGGCGGGACTGGTACTCGGTGGTGTTGGAGGTCGAGGTGACCTCGCGGTACTTGCCCTGGGTCGGGATCCAGGCCTCGATGTCGAACTTGCGGGCCGCCGAGGCGCCCAGGTCGCCGGAGGCCACGTCGATCACCCGGTAGGGCAGTTCGAGCGCGTTCAGGAAGTCCTTCTCCCACTGCAGCAGGCGGCGGTGCTCGGCCTCGGCCTCCTCGGGGGAGGTGTAGACGAACATCTCGACCTTCTCGAACTGGTGCACCCGGATGATGCCGCGGGTGTCCTTGCCGTAGGTCCCGGCCTCGCGGCGGAAGCAGGAGGAGTAGCCGGCGTAGCGCAGCGGCAGCTTCTCGGCCTCGATGATCTCGTCCATGTGGTACGCCGCCAGCGGCACCTCGCTGGTGCCGACCAGGTACCGGTCGTCCTCGGCGAGGTGGTAGACGTTCTCGGCGGCCTGGCCGAGGAACCCGGTGCCGTCCATCGCGGCCGGGCGGACCAGGGTCGGGGTGATCATGGGGATGAAGCCGGCCGCGGTGGCCTGCGCGATCGCCATGTTGACCAGGGCGAGTTCGAGCAGCGCGCCGACGCCGGTCAGGTAGTAGGAGCGGGCGCCGGCCACCTTGGCGCCGCGCTCGGTGTCGATCGCGCCGAGGATCTGGCCGAGCTCGACGTGGTCGCGGGGCTCGAAGCCCTCGGCCGCGAAGTCGCGCGGGGTGCCGATCTCCTCCAGCGTGACGAAGTCCTCCTCGCCGCCGATCGGCGCGGCCGGGTCGATCAGGTTGGCGAGCGAGCGCAGCAGCCGCTCGGCCTCGTCCTTCGCCCCGCCCTGCTCGGCGTCGGCGGCCTTGACCTCGGCGGCCAGCTGCTTGGTGCGCTCCAGCAGCGCGGCCTTCTCCTCGCCCTTGGCCTGGGCGACCTGCTTGCCGAGCAGCTTCTGCTCGTTGCGCAGCTCGTCGAAGCGACTGCCCGAGGAGCGGCGGCGCTCGTCGGCGGCGAGCAGGGCGTCGACCAGGTCGACGTCCTCGCCACGGGCGCGCTGCGAGGCGCGCACTCGGTCAGGGTCCTCACGAAGCAGGCGAAGGTCAATCACGGGGGCAAGCCTACAGGGAAGGGGGTGGGGATAACTCTGATTTTCCTGTGGATAACTTGCTGCGGAGGATCGTCTTCCGGAGTTTGTCCACAGGTGTCGACGAGGACCTGTGGATGACTCGGCTTCGCTGAAAAGACCGCCATGAAATCGGGTTTTCCAGGTTTCAAACCTGGAGCCGCCGTCCTGGCGGAGCGAATTCGCTCGCTCGGCCGGGTGACTTATTGGCAGAAGGATGACTCTGGTGTGATTGGTCCGATCTGATCCGCTAGCAGATGATCCGATCGGACCTGTGAGTGGCTATGCCGTTTTGTCGACTCATCCCCAGGCCTGTGGATAACTGTGGCACCTGGGGGTTTCCCGGCAGCCTGTGGATGAGTGAGGGCCCTGTCCACCGGCCTGTGGATGACGGTGCGGCACCGTCCGGTCGCTCGGGGTGGATTGCGTGTCACCCGAACGGGCCTGAAATGAACGATCGGGAAACGGCGGACCCGCACCGTTCCCCGATCAATCCGGGCCTTCGCGACCGGTTTTCCCGGCGCCCGGCTCAGCTCTCGCCGCGGCCGTCCAGGCAGCGGGCCAGCCAGTCGGCGGCCCGGTCGAAATCCTGGTCCGAGGTGCCGGGCTGGCGGGGCGTGGGCTCGCGGCGGTCGGCCCGCGGATAGGAGCCGAGGAAGCGGATCTGCGGGCAGATCCGCCGCAGCCCCATCAGGGTCTCGCCCACCCGGCGCTCGGTGAGGTGGCCCTCGCAGTCGATCACGAAGCAGTAGTTGCCGAGCCCCTCACCGGTCGGCCGGGACTCGATCCGCATCAGGTTGACCCCGCGCACCGCGAATTCCTGCAGCAGTTCCAGCAGCGCACCGGGGTGGTTGTCGCCCAGCCAGACCACCATCGAGGTCTTGTCCGCGCCGGTCGGCGAGGAGACCCGGCCGGGCCGGCCGACCAGCGCGAACCGGGTGGTCGCATTGGCCGCGTCGTGGATGTCGTGCGCCAGCACCTCGAGCCCGTACAGCGGGGCGGCGAACTCGCCCGCGATCGCCGCGTCGGCCCGGCCGTCCTGGACCAGCCGGGCGCCCTCGGCGTTGGAGGAGGCGGCCTCCCAGGTCGCGTCCGGCAGGTGGGCCGCCAGCCAGCGGCGCACCTGCGGCTGGGCCACCGGGTGGCTGGTGACGGTCTTGACGTCGGCCAGCTCGGTGCCCGGGCGGACCAGCAGCGCGAAGCTGATCGGCAGCAGCACCTCGCGGTAGATCATCAGCGGTGCGCCGGTGGCCAGCTCGTCCGCGGTCGCGGTGACCGCGCCCTCCACCGAGTTCTCGATCGGCACGAACGCCCCGGCCGCCTCGCCGGCCCGCACCGCGTCCAGCGCGGCCTGCACCGAGGCGAGCGGCACCAGTTCGCGGGTGGCCGCCTCCGGCAGGGTGAGCAGCGCGGCCTCGGTAAAGGTGCCGGCGGGCCCGAGATAGGTGTAGCGGGTGGCCGACATGTCCGCGTCCTCCGAGTGCGTTGGTGGTCTGCTCCAGCCCTGTCACGATAGCCACATCCGCACCCGCCCGGGGCCGGGGTCCGCTCTTTGGGCAGGCTCGGTCAACTCTCCAGCAGCGACTGGCCCAGGTACCCGCCGCCGGCCGGCACCCCGGGCAGCACCGCGTACAGGCCGCTGGCCTCGTGCCGCAGGAACCCGGTCAGGCCGTCGCCCCGGGAGAGCGAGCGCTGCACCGGCACGAAGCCGTGGGCCGGGTCGGCCTGGAAGGCCAGGAAGAGCAGCCCGGCGTCCGGCGACCCGTCCGGCAGCACCCCGTCCGCGTAGGAGAAGCCGCGCCGCAGCATCGCCGCCCCGCCGTTGTTCGCGGGCGCGGCCAGCCGGATGTGCGCGTCCGCCGGGACGGCCAGCGTGCCGTCCGGGTTGCGCCGGGCCAGGTCCACCGGGGTGTTCTCGGTGCCCCCGGAGAGCGGGGCGCCGTCGGAGGTGCGGCGTCCGACGAACCGCTCCTGACGGTCCGTCGACAGCTGCTCCCAGTCGTCCAGCAGCATCCGGATCCGCCGGAACACCAGGTAGGAGCCGCCGGCCAGCCAGTCGGGGCCGGTGGCGAACACCCGGGCGGCGAAGTCCGGGTCGCCCGGGCGGGGGTTGTTGGTGCCGTCCAGTTGACCCATCAGGTTGCGCCCGGTGCGCGGCTGCGCGGTGGCGCCCGGGGTGCGGCTGAAGCCGGCCGCCTGCCAGCGCACCGAGGCGGTGCCCGCCGCCTGCTGCTGCAGCACCCGCAGCGCGTGGAAGGCCACCAGCGCGTCGTCGGCGCCGATCTGCAGGAAGAGGTCGCCGTCGCTGCGGGCGCGGTCGATCGCGTCCTGCGGGAAGGCGGGCAGGCCGGCCAGCTGCGGCGGGCGGTGCGCGGCCAGGCCCGCCTTGTCGAAGGCCGAGCCGCCCAGGCCGACCGTGACGGTCAGCGAGCACGGCCCGGCGTCCAGCGCGATCTGGTTCTCGTGCGCCCCGCCCGGCTCGCCCAGGGCCAGCGCGGCGGCCGTCTGCGACCAGGTGCGGAGCAGTCGGCGCAGCCCGTCCCGCCCGGCGGTCGGGGCCAGGTCGAAGGCGGCCAGCTGCACCCGGGCCTGCTGCGGCTGCAGGATGCCCGCCTGGTGCGGTCCGTGGAACTCGGTGCGGGCCGCCCCCAGCGGGACGGGGCGGCTCTGCGCGGGCACCGCCGCGGCCCGGGCCAGCGCCCCGCCGGTGGCGCCGACCGCGACCCCGGCGGCGGTGCCGCCGAGCAGGGCCCGGCGGGAGAAGCCGGCGTACTCAGCCATCTGTGCCACCTCAGCCGATCGTGACTTGCTTGGTCTCGGTGTCCTGGTCGATGTCCGAGGACCGGACCGCGACCGCGGCCACCCAGTCGCCGGCCAGCGGCAGTTGGGCGGTGCCGGTCCAGCGGCCGGTGCCGGCCCTGGCCAGCGCCACCGGCAGCGGACCGAGGTCCCGGTCGGGCAGCGTGAAGGAGACCTGCACCTCGGGGACGTCCACCGGCTGCCCGGCGGCGTCGACCACGGTCAGGGTGACCTGGTTCCCGCCGGTGGCGGCCGGATCGAGGGTCAGCACGGCGGTGCCCCGGGCACCGGCGCCCTTGCCCTTGGTGTCGTACGGCAGCTTGAGCTCCACGGTGCGCCCCGTCGCCGCGCCGCCGGCGGCCGGCGCCGCGGCGGCCACCTGGGCGGCCACCCGGCCGGGCGGGGAGTTGGTGAGCATCGTGGTCACCACCAGCACCGCGCAGGCGATCCCGGCCTCGACCAGCACCGAGCGGCGCAGCCCGGCCCGCACCGGCGAGCCGTCCCGCGCCCGGCGCACCTTGGCCTGGGTGAGGGCGGCCCGCTGCCGGGCCAGCTGGGCGGCCCGGACCGGGTCCTCGTCCGGCTCGGGGACGGTGGCCCCGGCCGACTCGACCGCCGGCGCCGCCCCGTCCGACGCGCCGTCAGGCACCTGCCGCAGCCGGGCGGTCCACCGCCGGGAGAACCAGGCCACCGCCACCATGGTCAGCACCAGCGCCACCTTGACCAGCAGCAGCTGCCCGTACCGGGTGTCCACCAGCGCCGACCAGGACCACCCGATCCCGCGCCAGGCCTGGTACAGCCCGGTGGCCACCAGCACGCTCACCGAGACCAGCGCCACGCCGGAGAACCGGTCGGCCGCCGCCGCCCCGGCCCCGTGCCGCAGCCCGACCAGCAGCGCCACCAGCCCGCCCAGCCAACAGGCCATCGCCACCAGGTGCAGCATGTCCAGCGGCAGCGCCAGCCAGACCTGGGTGCCCACCGCCGCGTGGTCGGCCCCGGCCCAGGTGGCCGCCAGCGCCAGCGCCAGCAGCAGCCCGCCCACGCCCAGGGCCAGCCGGGCCTCGCGCTGCGGCCGCTCGGCGGCCCGCCGCTCCAGCCGGCGCAGCTCGTCCTCCTCCGCGTCCCCGGTCGGCTCCGGCTCGGCCGGCGCCGCCCCGTCGCGGTCCGCCGGCTCCTGGCCGAGCTGGCCGACCAGCAGCGACAGGAACACCCCGCTCGCCGCCAGCAGCAGCAGCCGGGCGGCCAGCGCCGTGCCGAGCCGCTCGTCCAGCGTGGTGCGCACCTGCAGCAGGTCCAGCGCCTGCCCCAGCCCGGTGCCCTTCTCGTACGGTCCGCGCAGCAGCAGCACCGCGACCGTGGCGGCCAGCAGCGCCACCCAGCCGCCCATCAGCAGCCGCTGCACCGCCCGGGTGCCCGCTCCGCGCGGCCAGCAGAGCAGCACGAACGCCGCCACGCCGACCAGCAGCGCGAACGCCCCGTAGGCGACCGCCCGCCCGGTCCCGTACAGCGCCGCCACCACCGGGTCGGCCTGCTCGCCCTGCACGGTCGCCGGGTTGACCGAGGTGTCCGAGGGCGCGCCGATCGAGAAGGTGAACGCGCCGCCGACCGGGTGGGTGTCCTCCGAGACCGCCCGCCAGGCCACCGTGTAGGTACCGCCCGCCAGCCCGCCGCGCAGCCCGACCCGGGCGGTGTCGTCCCGGCCGTCGGCGTGCCCCGGGTTCCCGGTGTCCACCTGCTTGCCGGCCGGGTCCAGCACCCGCACCGAGTCGCCGGAGAGGGTCACGCCCTCGCTGAAGGTCAGCGTGACGCTGCTCGGGGCGGCGGCCACCACCGAGTTCTGCGCGGGATCGGTGCGCAGCAGTGCGGCGTGGGCCTGGGCCGGTGCGGCGGTGGCGAGCAGCAGCACCAGCAGGGAGCCCAGCGTGGTCAGCCAGGCGAGGACTCTGCGCATCGGTGGATCAGCTCCCGGGGCGGTAGGTGAGCGGCTTGACCGGTACCTGGACGGCGATGGTGCCGGCCTTCTCGAAGGTCAGGTCGAGTTCCAACTGGTCCCCGACGGCCGGCGGCTTCTGCCAACCCATGATCATCAGGTGGGTGCCGCCGCGGGTCAACGTCAGCGCACCGTTGGCCGGGACCACCAGGGCGTCCACCGACTCCATGCTGGAGTCGGTGGAGCGGTGCATGGTCACCGAACTGGCGCCCGGGCTGCTCACCCGGACCAGCCGGTCGGTGCCCGCACCGGCGTTGGTCACGGTCAGGTAGCCCGCCGCCATCTGGTCGGCGCCGGCCGGCAGCGGGATGTACGGGTCGGCCACGCTGAGGCGGGCCGCCGCGTGGCTGTCCCCGCCGCCGGCGACGACTATCGCGGTGGCGGTCAGCGCGGCCGCCAGTCCGGCCCCGGCCAGGGCGAGGCGGCTGAACCGGGTGGCGCCGGCCATCAGGCGGCCACCCCCTTGGCCAGCAGCGGCAGGTCGTGGGCGAAGACGTCCTGCGAGGTGTTGCTCAGGTAGAGCACGTGCGCCTTGTCGTCCGAGGGGAGGAAGGCCAGCACCTGGGCGCCGTGCGAGGAGGTCACCGAGCCGTCCTTGTTCACCACCGGGTCCTCCACCAGGATGCCCAGCGACTTGGCGGCGGCCTTGACCTTGTCCAGGTCGCCGGTCAGCCCGATGAAGTCCTTGTCGAACGAGTCCAGCCAGGTCCGCAGCACCTTGGGGGTGTCGCGCTGGGGGTCGGTGGAGACGAAGACCACGTCGATCTTCTGCCGGTCCTCGGCCGGCACCTTCTGCATCGCCACGCCGATGTCGCCCATGGTGGTCGGGCAGACGTCCGGGCAGCTGGTGTAGCCGAAGAAGAGCAGCACGGTCCGCCCGGCGGTCCGCGCGCGCAGGTCGTAGGGCTGCCCGCCGGTGTCGGTCAGGGTCAGGTCCGGCTTGTCGAAGTGCGCGCTCAGCGGGGTGCCCCGGTAGGGCGAGTTGCTCGCCTCCTTGGAGACCACGGCGGAGGCGTTGCTCGGCTTGGCCGAGGAGCCGCAGGCGGTCAGCGCCAGCGCGGCGGTGAGGGCGAGCGCGGCGGCGCCGACCAGGCGGCGGGGGGTGCGGGGCATGGCGGGAGTCCGATCGGTGCGACGGGCCCGCCGGGCCGGTGGTC
>NZ_JBHYKG010000058.1:29464-34150 GCF_042741245.1 Kitasatospora sp. NPDC058965 | reverse complement strand
GCCGTCCTGCGCGCGTGCCGGGGGGCCAGGAAAGGCCGGCCGGGGGGCCGTCGGCGATCGTGATCCGATTGGCGCAGCGAAAACGGTTTCAGATCCCCGGCAAATGCGTAAAGTCCAGGCATGGACCGCCGAATTTTCGGGCTGGAGAACGAGTACGGCGTCACGTGCACGTTCCGGGGACAACGGCGTCTGTCTCCGGACGAGGTGGCCAGATACCTCTTCCGTCGCGTAGTTTCCTGGGGCCGGAGCAGCAATGTGTTCCTGCGCAATGGCGCACGCCTCTACCTCGACGTCGGTTCGCACCCCGAGTACGCCACTCCGGAGTGCGACGACGTCACCGAGCTGGTGACCCACGACAAGGCGGGCGAGCGGATCCTGGAGGGTCTGCTCGTGGACGCGGAGCGGCGGCTGCACGAGGAGGGCATCGCCGGCGACGTCTACCTCTTCAAGAACAACACCGACTCGGCCGGCAACTCGTACGGCTGCCACGAGAACTACCTGGTGGCCCGGCACGGCGAGTTCTCCCGGTTGGCGGACGTGCTGATCCCCTTCCTGGTGACCCGGCAGCTGATCTGCGGGGCGGGCAAGGTGCTGCAGACGCCGCGCGGTGCGGTGTTCTGCGTGAGCCAGCGGGCCGAGCACATCTGGGAGGGCGTCAGTTCGGCGACCACCCGGTCGCGCCCGATCATCAACACCAGGGACGAGCCGCACGCGGACGCCGAGCGGTACCGCCGGCTGCACGTGATCGTCGGCGACTCGAACATGTCGGAGACCACCACGCTGCTGAAGGTGGGGGCGACCGACCTGGTGCTGCGCCTGATCGAGGCGGGCGTGGTGATGCGGGACCTGACGCTGGAGAACCCGATCCGGGCGATCCGCGAGGTCAGCCACGACCTGACGGGCCGTCACCAGGTGCGCCTGGCCAACGGCCGGGAGGCGAGCGCGCTGGAGATCCAGGAGGAGTACTACTCCAAGGCGCTGGAGTTCGCCGACCGCAAGGGCCTGAACACCGGCACGATCGGCCGGGTGCTGGAGCTGTGGGGCCGCACGCTGGAGGCGGTGCGCACCGAGGACCTGGCGAAGGCGGGCACCGAGATCGACTGGATCATGAAGTACCAGCTGATCGAGCGGTACCGCGAGAAGCACCAGATGAGCATGAGCAACCCGCGGATCGCCCAGATCGACCTGGCCTACCACGACATCCACCGCCGCCGGGGGCTGTTCTACCTGCTGCAGAACAAGGGGCAGGCGCAGCGGGTGACCACCGACCTCAAGATCTTCGAGGCGAAGTCGGTGCCGCCGCAGACCACCCGGGCGCGGCTGCGCGGCGACTTCATCCGCCGGGCGCAGGAGCAGCGGCGCGACTTCACGGTGGACTGGGTCCACCTGAAGCTGAATGACCAGGCGCAGCGCACGGTGCTGTGCAAGGACCCGTTCCGTTCGGTGGACGAGCGGGTGGAGAAGTTGATCGCCGGCATGTGAGCCGGTCGGACGGCCGCGCGGCCCCGCCTCCCACGGAGGCGGGGCCCGCTGCGTCTACGCTGGGTCACAGCCGCTGATCCGTATATGTGACCGACAGTGAGGACCCCGCCGTGCGCCGCACCGCCGGACTGCTCGTACTCCTGCCGATGCTGGTGCTGGCCGCCTGCAGCAGCGGCTCGCACGTCAAGAGCGGGCCGTCCTCGGCGCCGACCAGCTCGGCGCCCGCGGTGCCGACGGCGGTGGCCTCGGCCTCGCCGATGCCGACGGTGAGCGGCAGCTTCGGCAGCAAGGCGACCATCACGATCCCGTCCGGTCAGCCGAGCGGGCAGTTCGTGGTGACCAACGTGATCGACGGCGACGGGGCGACGGTCAACAAGGGCGACTGGGTGACCGTCAACTACACCGCCAAGGACTGGACCAGCGGCAAGGACCTGCCCAGCTCCTACGACGCGGGGTCGAAGCCGCAGCTGTACCAGGCGGGCGGCGGGCAGTTGGTGCCGGCGTTCGACCAGAGCGTGCTGGGGCGCAAGGTGGGCAGCCGGGTGCTGGTGGTGGCGCCGCCGTCGGCGGCCTTCGGCAGCGCGGGCAACCAGCAGCTGGGGGTCGGCAAGGACGACACGGTGGTGTTCGCGCTGGACATCATGCAGTCGGTCCCGCAGGACTCGGTGGTGCCGGGGACCAACACCCAGCCGCCGGCGAACCAGCCGCAGGTGAAGGACAACGGGAAGGCGGCGCCGACGATCACCATCCCGGCGAACACCGCGCCGCCCGCGGACCTGCAGACCAACGTGCTGATCAAGGGCGAGGGCAAGCCGGTGCAGTCGGGCCAGTCGGTGGTGCTGCAGTACACCGGGGTGCTGTGGAGCAACGGGCAGCAGTTCGACTCCTCGTGGAACCACGGCGGCGCGCAGGTGCTGCAGATCGGTACCGGCAGCGTGATCGCGGGCTGGGACAAGGGGCTGGTGGGCCAGCCGGTGGGCAGCCGGGTGGAGCTGGTCATTCCGCCGTCGCTGGGCTACGGCTCAACAGCACAGAACGGTATCCCTGCGAACTCGACGCTGGTCTTCGTGATCGACATCCTGGAAGCTGTGTAGCGGCTGCGCGTGGCAACGGCGTGAGATCGAGGTCACGCGGGCGGGTACTCGCGGTGTGTCATGGACACCCGATGAGTGCCCGCCCTCATCGTGAGCTGCCATACTGCTGCCGATTCGCACAGCGGCGAGAGATCTGATGGCGAGGATGGGGAGAAATGGCTGAGAATCCGACCGGGCCGACCGAGGCCGACACCGCGAGCGGCGCGGTCGCCGACCCGGCGGCCGCTCGCCCCGGGGGCCCGCTGCCGGGCCAGGGCGAGTCGATCGTGATTCCGCCCTCGCTGGTCTCGCAGCAGGCGGGCTGGACGCAGCCGGGCGAGGAACCGCAGATCGCGCCCGGGCCCAAGCCCGAGGAGCCGCAGATCTTCGCCTCGAACGTGCGCAAGGGCGTCTCCTCCGAGGCCGACTACGAGAACGTGGGCGGCGGCGGCAAGCTGGGCGTGGTCCTCGGGGTGATCCTGGCAGTGCTGCTGGTCGGCAGCGGCATCGGCCTGTACGTGGTCAACCAGGGCAGCGACGACTCGAAGTCGAAGGCCGCGGACGCCGCGTCCAGCGCCCCCGCCGCGCCGAGCCAGGCGCCGGTGCCGCCGATCAAGGACAGCGCCAAGGTGCTGCCCACGGTCGCCGGCGACTTCGGCAAGAAGGCGACCATCACACTGCCCTCGGAGCAGCCGGACGGCACCTTCGTGGTCAAGTCGATCACCGAGGGCGACGGCGCCAAGGCGGACAAGGGCACCTGGGTGACCGCCGACTTCACCCTGAAGGACTGGAACACCGGCAAGGACATCCAGGGCTCCTACGACAGCGGCAAGCCGCAGCTGTTCCAGGCCGGCCTGGGCAAGCTGATCCCGGCGCTGGACTCCGCGGTGGTCGGCCACAAGGCCGGCAGCCGACTGCTGGTGGTGGCCCCGCCGGCCGCGGCCTTCGGCGACCAGGGCAACTCGCAGCTGGGCCTGGGCGGCAAGGACAGCCTGGTGCTCGTGGTGGACATCCAGCGGGTGAACGGCCCGGACGCGCGGGTCAGCGGCGACGTGACCAACCCGCCGGCCGACTTCCCCGCCGTGAAGGTGGCGGGTGACGGCAAGGCCGACGAGATCACCCCGCCGGCCAACGTGACCGACCCGACCGACCTGAAGACCGCCGTGCTGATCCAGGGCAAGGGCCCGAAGGTGGAGTCCGGCGAGAAGGTGGTCGTGCAGTACAGCGGCGCGCTGCTCAAGGACGGCAAGGCGTTCGACTCCTCGCTCACCCGCAAGCAGGCGTTCAGCTTCGTGACCGGTGGCGGCAGCGTCATCGAGGGCTGGGACAAGGGCATCGTCGGCCAGAACGTCGGCAGCCGGATCGAGCTGGTGATCCCCGCCTCGCTGGCCTACAAGGACCAGGCGCAGGGCGGCATCCCGGCCAACTCCTCGCTGGTGTTCGTGGTCGACATCCTGGACGCCGGGGTCGGCTCGGCCGACCAGGGGTGACAAGATAGGGCGACCGGTGTCGGGGTGCCCCCGACGGCCGGGCCTGATCAACGCGGGCGGCGGACGGCCGTACCGTGGTTCCTGACGGAGCCACAGGTACGGCGGTCCGCCGCCGTGTTGTGTAGTGACGAACGAGATGAGGAAGTTGTGAGCCAGAAGACGAAGCCGGAGATCGACTTCCCCGAGGGCGACGCCCCGGCGGACCTGGAGATCGTCGACATCGAGGTCGGCACCGGCGAGGAGGCCAAGCCGGGCCAGGTCGTCGAGGTCCACTACGTGGGTGTCACCTTCGCGACCGGCGAGGAGTTCGACGCGAGCTGGAACCGCGGCTCGACCTTCAAGTTCCCGCTCGGCGGCGGCCGGGTCATCAAGGGCTGGGACGAGGGCGTCGTCGGCATGAAGGTCGGCGGCCGCCGCAAGCTGGTCATCCCGGCCCACAAGGCCTACGGCAACCAGTCGCCGACCCCGGCCATCCCGGCGGGCTCGACGCTGATCTTCGTGGTCGACCTGATCGCGGTCTGACCCGCCGTCGGGCCCCGGTCCGAGCGCGGCCGTGGCCCGGGGGGCCCCGGGCCCGGCCGGGCCGGGGTGGGCCCCGGGGCCCCCACCCCGACGGGGAAAGCGCCCCGGGCCCCCCGGGG
>NZ_JBHYKG010000058.1:0-29454 GCF_042741245.1 Kitasatospora sp. NPDC058965 | reverse complement strand
GTCCTTGATGGGGGTCGTCCCGGCGGTCGGGCCCCGGTCGTCGGGCGGCGGTGCCGGGGTGCTCCCGGGCACGGCCGTTCCGGCTTTCGCCGCAGGTCCCGCTACCGGTACGGTCAAGGCGCCAGGTCCCCCGGGGTGGGGTGACGAAGCGGGTCACGGAAGGGTCAGCGATGGCGATCGCGAAGGCAGAGCGGCTGATGAATCTCGCCCTGTGCCTGATGAACACCAGACGTCCGCTCTCCAAGCGCGAGCTCCGGGAGTCCGTCGAGGCGTACCGGGAGGCCTGGGCGAACGGCAGCGAGGACGCGTTCAACCGGATGTTCGAGCGGGACAAGGACGACCTGCGCGAGCTGGGCCTGGTGATCGACGTCGACGAGAACACCCTGGACGGCGAGGCCGGCTACCTGGCCCGGGCCGACCGCAACCGGCTGCCGGAGATCGCGCTGGACGCCGAGGAGGCGGCGGCGCTGAGCCTGGCGGCCAAGGTGTGGCAGCAGGCGCGGCTGTCCGGCGCGGCCAGCGGTGCGCTGCAGAAGCTGCGCGCGGCGGGCGTGCCGTTCAGCGAGGGGGCGCCCGGCACCGCGCTGGAGCCCTACATCCCGGTGCGCGAGGCCGCGTTCGAGCCGCTGCTGCTGGCCGCCCGGGACCGGCGCCCGGTGAGCTTCGAGTACCGCAAGGCGGGCGCGGCCGAGACCTCGCCGCGCTCGGTGGAGCCGTGGGCGCTGGAGTGCTGGCGCGGCCACTGGTACCTGGCCGGCTGGGACCGGGACCGCGGGGCCTCGCGGGTGTTCCGGCTCAGCCGGATCGCCGGCAAGGTGCGCTCGCGGCAGGGCGCGTTCACCGCGCCGATCCCCGAGCACGTGGACGTGCGGGCCACCGTCGCCCGGTTCGCCGGCGAGGGGGCGACCGCCACCGCCATCGTCAAGCTGCGCCGGGGGACCGCCTACCCGTTGCGGGCCAAGGCGCTGACGGTGGCTCAGCTGGACGCCGACTGGGACGAGTTGACCGTCCCGTACGGCTTCGGGCTGGACGCGGACCTGGCCGAGTACGGGCCGGACGTGGTGGTGCTGGCGCCGCAGGAGCTGCGCGCCGAGCTGATCGAGCGGCTGCGCGCGGTGGCCGGTCTCGCGGAGGTGGGGGCATGAGCAACGCCATCGACCAGACCCGGCGGATGCTGTCGCTGGTGACCTACCTGCGCGAGCGCCCCGGCGCCGAGGTCGCCGAGGTGGCCCGCGCGTTCGGCATCACCGAGCGCGAGCTGATCGCCGACCTGAACGTGCTGCCGATGTGCGGCACCAGCTTCCGCGGCGGCGACCTGCTCGACATCGACACCGACGGCGAGCGGATCTGGTGGCACAACGTGGACGACGTCGCCCAGCCGCTGCGGCTGGCCGCCGACGAGGCCACCGCGCTGCTGGTCGCCGCCCGGGCCGTGGCCGCGCTGCCGGGCCTGCGCGAGCGGGACCGCCAGGCGCTCACCCGGGCCGTGGTCAAGATCGAGAACGCGGCGGGCGAGAGTGCCGAGGGCAGCGCCCGGGTCGGCGTGACGTTCGAGGCCGAGGGCCAGGTCTTCGCCGACATCGACCGCGCGCTCAGCGAGGGCCGGCGGATCTGGCTGCGCTACTACTCGCACGGGCGCGGCGGCATGACCGAGCGCGAGGTGGACCCGATCCGGCTGCTCACCGAGGGCCACACCTACCTGGACGGCTGGTGCCGCACCTCCGAGGACCGGCGGCTGTTCCGGCTGGACCGGGTGGCCGAGATCAAGGTGCTGGACGAGCCGGCCGACCCGCCGCGGCTGGAGCCGCGCGACCTGTCCCAGGGCCTGGTGAACCCGGCCGCCGACGACCCCGAGGTGGTCGTCGAGGTCGGCCCGGGCGGGCGCTGGGTGGCCGAGTACTACACCCACGACGTGGCCGAGGAGCTGGCCGACGGGGGCCTGCGGATCACCCTGCGCAGCTCGGACCCGTCCAGCCTGCGCACCCTCGCGCTGCGCCTGGGCGCGGACGGGCGGGTCGTGGCGCCCGAGCCGGTGGCGCAGCAGGCCCGGCAGGCGGCGCTGGCCGCGCTGGCCGCCTACGGGGCCGCGGAGTGACCGAGCAGGACGGCGTGCCCGGCAGCACCCGGTTCAAGGTCTACTGCTCCGAGTGCCGGGAGAAGGTGGAGCTGCCGGTGGCCGCGTTCCGGCTGGCCCTGGGGCGGACCAAGGAGCGCACCTTCTACAGCTTCACCTGCCCCGAGTGCGGTGCCGCGGTGCGCAAGCCGGCCGGCGAGAAGATCGTGGCGGCGCTGACCGGGGCCGGGGTGTCGACCATCCGGCTCGTGGCGATCGAGAGGTAGGCGAAGGCGATGCCGTGGACCCTGATGGCGGCGGTCGGCCTGGCCACCGCCGGCCTGCTGGTGCTGGGCGTGCTGGCGGTGCGGCTCTGGGCGGACGTGCGGGCGCTGGCCCGGCAGGTGGACGGCGCCTCCCGGGCGCTGGCGGCGGCCGGCGAGGAGCTGGCCCGCACCGCGCGCGGCTGACGCCGCCCAATCTTCACCGGTCCGTGAGGACCGGGGACCTGCTCGGGCGATGCCCAGCGGGTTAGGCTCTCAGCGTGGTACCCCGGCTCCCGTACTCGAGAGGTGACAGCAGATGGGCAAGGTCCTGGCCTTCGCGCTGATCATCGCCATGGCGGCGATGTTCTACGGCGGGAAGCGGCTGCCCGACCTGGCCCGGGCGCTCGGCCGGTCGATGCGGATCCTGAAGAGCGAGACGGCCGCTCTCAAGCAGGAGTTCAGCGAGGAGTACCAGGGGTCGCCGAGCGCGGCCCCGATCGACTCGGCGCCGCTGATCAAGGCCGCCCCCGGTGATGCCTCCACCGCACGGCCCGTTGCCGAGCAGCACCGCGACCGCGCGCGCTGAGCGCCGGCCGCACCGCCCCGTGGCCGCCGCCCGGCGGGCCACGTCGCACGAGTTCTGAGGACCGGGGTTGAGCAAGTCTTCCAAACCGCCGAAGACCCCCGACGGACGGATGTCCCTCGGTGATCACCTGCGCGAGCTGCGCAACCGGCTGGTCAAGTCGGTGCTGGCGATCGTGGTGTGCACGATCGCGGCGGCGTTCTTCAAGGACAAGCTGCTGCACTTCCTGATGACCCCGCTGCCGTCCTGCGGTCCCGACGGCAAGCCCCCGGCCGGCATCAAGCACTGTGCGCAGATCGCGGTCATCGGCGTCACCCAGCCCTTCAGCCTGACCCTGAAGGTCTGCCTCACCGCGGGCCTGGTGGCCTCGGTGCCGGTCTGGCTGTACCAGCTCTGGGCGTTCATCTCGCCCGGCCTGCACAAGCACGAGAAGCGCTACTCGCTGGCCTTCCTCGGCGCCGGCACCCCGCTCTTCCTGGCCGGCGTCACCTGCGCCTACCTGCTGATGCCCACCACCATCGAGGTGCTGGGCTCGTTCACCCCGATCGGCGCCCAGCAGATCCTGCCGGTGGACGGCTACCTGAACATCGCCACCCGGATGCTGCTGGTCTTCGGCCTGGCCTTCGAGTTCCCGCTGCTGCTGGTGATGCTCAACTTCGGCGGGGTGCTCTCGGCCAAGCGGATGGCGGGCTGGTGGCGCGGCATGGTGATGGGCATCACCGTGTTCGCGGCGGTGGCCACCCCGAGCGCCGACCCGATCAGCATGCTGGCGCTGGCCGCGCCGATCTGGCTGCTCTACTTCCTCGCGGTGGGCGTCTCGACGCTCAACGACCGCCGCCGGCGCCGCAACAATCCGGACGCGGACCTGGACGACGAGGAGGCCTCGCAGGTCGACCTGACCGTGGCCGCGGTCGAGGGCGCGGAGGCCGTGGACGCCTCGGCCCCCGAGCTCGCCTCGCCCGCCCCGCGCGCCTCGGTCCCGGCCGCCCGCGCCGAGCAGGTGGACGACGACATCACCTGAGCCCGTCCCGCCCCGCTCCGAGCGCCCCGGTCCGTCTTCCCCCGGACCGGGGCGTTCCGCATGTCCGGCGGCCGGGAGGAGTCCGCGGGAGGGCGGCTTGGCGAACGTCTGGCAATGTGACATATTACTGACGTGCTCACGAGACCTACCCACGACGTTGTGGTGATCGGCGCCGGCGTGGTCGGCGCCGCCTGCGCGTTCTACGCCGCCCGGGCCGGGCTGACGGTCGCCGTGGTGGACCGCGGCCCGGTGGCCGGCGGCACCACCGGCGCGGGGGAGGGCAACCTGCTCCTCTCCGACAAGGCCCCCGGCCCCGAGCTGGCGCTGGCCCAGCTGTCCAACCGGCTGTGGCGCGAGCTCGCCGAGGAGCTGCCGGCTGCGGTCGAGTACGAGGCCAAGGGCGGCCTGGTGGTGGCGAGCGGGCCGGAGGGCCTGGCGGCGCTGGACGCCTTCGCCGCGCAGCAGCGGGGCGCCGGCGTGGTCGCCGAGCAGGTGCCGGCCGACCGGCTGGCCGAGTTCGAGCCGCACCTGGCCGCGGGCCTGGCCGGCGGCTTCCACTACCCCGAGGACTCCCAGGTGCAGCCGGCACTGGCGGCCGCTCACCTGCTGCGCGCCGCGCGCAGGGCCGGCGCCGTGCTGCACCTGGGCGAGCGGGTGGAGGCGCTGGTGACGGGCCCCGGCGGGGCCGTCACCGGCGTGCGCACCCCGCGCCGCACGCTCGCGGCGCCGGCCGTGGTGAACGCCGCCGGCACCTGGGGCGGCGAGGTCGCCGCGCTGGCCGGGGTGGAGCTGCCGGTGCTGCCCCGGCGCGGCTTCGTGCTGGTCACCGAGCCGCTGCCGCGGGTGGTGCGGCACAAGGTCTACGCCGCCGACTACGTGGCCGACGTGGCCAGCGGCTCGGCGGCGCTGCAGAGCTCCGCCGTGGTCGAGGGCACCCCCTCCGGTCCGGTGCTGATCGGTGCGACCCGGGAGCGGGTCGGCTTCGACCGCACCCTGTCGGTCGAGGCGGTGCGCCGGCTGGCCGCGCAGGCCGCCCGGCTGTTCCCGGTGCTGGAGCGGGTCCGGGTGATCCGCACCTACCGGGGCTTCCGCCCCTACCTGCCGGACCACCTGCCGGCGATCGGTGCCGACCCGCGCGCGCCCGGCCTGTACCACGCCTGCGGGCACGAGGGGGCGGGCATCGGGCTGGCCCCGGCCACCGGGCAGCTGATCGCCCAGCAGCTGACCGGCACCCTCGGGTACGACCTCGCGCCCTTCCGCCCGGACCGCTTCACCGCCCACTGAGCCCGGCCCACCCGAAAAGGACACACCGCCCCATGCGCCGAACCCCCGCCGCGCTGGCCGCCGCCGAGCCAGGGCCGGCCCACACCATCGAGTTCGACGGCCGCAGCGTCCCTGCGCTGCCCGGCCAGACCATCGCCGCCGCGCTGTGGGCCGAGGGCATCCTGGCCTGGCGCACCACTCGGGTGAACGGGCGCCCGCGCGGCGCGTTCTGCGGCATCGGCGCCTGCTACGACTGCCTGGCGACCGTGGACGGCCGCCCCAACCAGCGCACCTGCCTGCTGCCGGCCGCCCCCGGCACCACCGTCACCACCCAGGAGGGCAACGGCCGTGCCGATCTCGCCGTCTGAGGCCGCCTACGACCTGGCCGTCGTCGGCGCCGGCCCCGCCGGGCTCGCCGGGGCGGTGGCCGCCGCCGACCTGGGCCTGCGCTGCGTCCTGCTGGACGCCGGTGCCCGGCCCGGCGGCCAGTACTACCGCCACCCGGCCCCCGAGCTGGGGGCGCGGCACCCGGAGCGGCTGCACCACCACTGGTCCGTCTTCGCCGACCTGGCCGAGCGCCTGGACCGGCACCGGCAGGCGGGCCGGATCGCGTACCTGGCGCACCACCACGTGGCGCTGCTGGAGCGGGCCGAGCCCTGGCGGCTGCACGCCGTCACCGGCGCGGACGGGTCCGGCACGGCGGTGCTGCGGGCCGCCTCGGTGCTGCTGGCCACCGGCGCCCACGAGCGCCAACTGCCGTTCCCCGGCTGGACGCTGCCCGGGGTGGTGACGGCCGGCGGCGCCCAGGCGATGCTGAAGGCCGGCCTGGTGCTGCCCGGCCGGCGGGTGGTGGTGGCCGGCAGCGGCCCGCTGCTGCTGGCCGCGGCCGCCTCGCTGGCCGCCGCCGGGGCCCGGGTGCCCGCCGTGGTGGAGGCCGGGAGCTACCTGGGCTACGCCCGCGGGCCCGGTGTGCTGGCCCGGGTGCCCGGCAAGCTCTGGGAGGGCGTCACGCACGGCGCGGCGCTGGCCCGGCACGCGGTGCGGCTGCACCGGTCGAGCGCCGTCGTCGAGGCGCACGGCACCGACCGCGTCACCGCCGTCACGGTGGCCCGGCTGGACGCCGACTGGCGCCCGGTGCCCGGGACCGAGCGGCGGATCGCCTGCGACGCGCTGGCGGTGGGCCACGGCCTGGTCCCGCAGTTGGAGCTGGCCACCGAACTGGGCGCGCGGACCCGGCAGGTGCCCGACGGCACCGCGGCCCTGGTGGTCGACCGGCGGCAGCGCACCACGGTGGCCGGACTCTGGGCGGCGGGCGAGACTTGCGGTGTGGGCGGCGCAGAACTGGCATTGGCCGAGGGCCAGTTGGCGGCTCTGTCGATCGCCGGGGCGGACCGGGTGCCACCCGCGCTGCTCGGGCGCCGGCGCCGGCTGCGCGCCTTCGCGGAGCTGATGGCCGCCGCGCACCGCCCCGGACCCGGCTGGTCCGACTGGCTGCGCCCGGAGACCGAGGTCTGCCGCTGCGAGGAGGTGCCGGCCGAGCGGATCGCCGAGGCGGTGCAGGAGCTCGGTGCCACCGACGCGCGCACCGTGAAGCTGCTCACCCGGGCCGGGATGGGCTGGTGCCAGGGGCGGATGTGCGGGGCGGCGGTGGCCTGCCTGGCCGGCCAGTCGGCGCCGGACCCGGACCGGCGGCCGTTCTCCTGCCCCGTCCCGCTGGCCGGACTGGCCGAACTGCCCACCGACTGACCCGGACGGCACGGGAGCGCCGGAGCGCGCTCTTGTGCCGTCACTAGGACTCCCTATAAAATGTCACACCTCATAAAGGAGAGACGAACCGTGACCCAGCACACCAGCACCCAGCCCTGGCGCGGCATCATGGTCGCCACCGCACTGCCGCTGCGCGAGGACCTGTCGGTCGACTACGACGCCTACGCGGAGCACGTGCGCCGGCTGATCGACGCCGGCTGCGACGGCGTGGTGCCCAACGGCTCGCTCGGCGAGTACCAGACCCTCACCGCCGAGGAGCGGGCCAAGGTCGTCGAGGTCGCCGTCGAGGCGGCCGGCGACGGCGCCCGGGTGATGCCGGGCGTGGCCGCCTACGGCAGCGCCGAGTCGCGCCGCTGGGCCGAGCAGGCCGCCGAGGCCGGCGCCGGCTCCGTGCTGCTGCTGCCGCCCAACGCCTTCCGCGCCGACGCCGCTTCGGTGCGCGCGCACTACGCCGAGGTGGCCAGGGCCGGCCTGCCGATCGTGGCCTACAACAACCCGATCGACACCAAGGTGGACCTGGTCCCGTCGCTGCTCGCCGAGCTGCACGCCGAGGGCTCGATCGTGGCCGTCAAGGAGTTCAGCGGCGACGTCCGGCGGGCCTACGAGATCGCCGAGCTGGCCCCGGGCCTGGACCTGCTGATCGGCGCCGACGACGTGCTGCTGGAGCTGGCCCTGGCCGGCGCGGTCGGCTGGATCGCCGGCTACCCGAACGCGCTGCCGGAGGCCTCGGCCGCGCTCTACCGCGCCGCCGTCGCGCACGACCTGGCCACCGCGCTGCCGCTGTACAAGGCGCTGCACCCGCTGCTGCGCTGGGACTCCAAGACCGAGTTCGTCCAGGCGATCAAGCTCTCGATGGACATCGCGGGCATGCCCGGCGGCCCGGTCCGCCCGCCGCGCCAGCCGCTGCCCCCGCAGACCGAGGCGGCCGTTCGCGCCGCCACCGAGAAGGCGCTGGCCGAGGGCCTGGCCTGAGCCCCGGGCCCGCCGCCCGTCCGCGGCGGGCCCACCCCCCGTCCACCCACCAGCTGACGAAGGGTCACCGATGCGCACCCGCCACGTCTTCCACGCCGTCGACTCGCACACCGAGGGCATGCCCACCCGGGTGATCACCGGCGGCTTCGGCGTCATCCCCGGTGCCACCATGGCCGAGCGCCGGGTCCACTTCCAGCAGCACCTGGACCGGTTCCGCACCCTGCTGATGTACGAGCCGCGCGGCCACGCCTCGATGAGCGGGGCGATCCTGCAGCCGCCGACCCGGCCGGACGCCGACTTCGGGGTGCTGTTCATCGAGGTCTCCGGGCTGCTGCCGATGTGCGGCCACGGCACCATCGGGGTGGCCACCGTCCTGGTGGAGACCGGCATGGTCCCGGTGGTCGAGCCGGTCACCACGGTCCGCCTGGACACCCCGGCCGGCCTGGTGGTCGCCGAGGTCAAGGTGGAGGACGGCGCCGCCACCGCGGTCACCATCCGCAACGTGGCGTCCTACTCGGTGGCGCTGGACCAGAAGATCGAGGTGCCCGGCTGGGGCACCGTCAGCTACGACCTGGCCTTCGGCGGCAACTTCTACGCGATCCTGCCGCTGAGCGAGTTCGGGCTGCCGTTCGAGCGCGGGCGCAAGCAGGAGATCCTCGGCGCCGGGCTGGCCCTGATGGACGCGATCAACGCCGGCGAGCGCCGCCCGGTGCACCCGGTGGAACCGTCCTTCCACAGCGTGCACCACGTCTACCTGGCCGCGCCCGGCTCCGACGCGGCCCACTCGCGGCACGCGATGGCCATCCACCCGGGCTGGTTCGACCGCTCGCCCTGCGGCACCGGCACCTCGGCCCGGATGGCCCAGCTGCACGCGCGCGGCGAACTGCCGCTGGGCCGGGACTTCCGCAACGACTCCTTCATCGGTACCACCTTCACCGGCCGCCTGGTCGAGGAGACCGAGGTGGCCGGGCTGCCCGCCGTGGTGCCCACCGTCACCGGCCGGGCCTGGGTCACCGGCACCGCCCAGTACTTCCTCGACCCGACGGACCCCTTCCCCGGAGGCTTCCTGCTGTGAGCACCACGCTGAGCTCGTTCAACCCCGCCGACCCCGGCGACCTGGTCGTCCGCACGGAGACCACCGGGGCCGAGGGCACGGTGGCCGCCGTCGCGCGGGCCCGGGCCGCCCAGCCGGGCTGGCTGGCGGCCGGTGCCGCGGCCCGCTCGGCCGCGCTGACCCGGGCCGCGGCGGCGGTGGAGGCCGCCGCCGCGGAGCTGACCGCGCTGGTCGAGCGCGAGGTGGGCAAGCCGCGCACCGAGGCGGCCGGCGAGGTGGCCCGCACGGCGGCGATCCTGCGCTACTACGCCCAGGCCCCGTTCGCGCCCACCGGCGCGGTCCACGAGCCGGCCGCCGGCGAGGGGCTGCTGCTCACCCGGCGCCGCCCGCACGGGGTGGCCGGGCTGATCACGCCGTGGAACTTCCCGCTGGCGATCCCGGTCTGGAAGGCCGCCCCGGCGCTGGCCACCGGCAACACCGTGGTGCTCAAGCCGGCCCCCGAGGCCACCGCCTGCGCGCTGCGGCTGGCCGAGCTGCTGGCGCTGCCCGAGGGCGTGCTGGAGGTGGTGGTCGGCGGTGCCGAGGAGGGGACCGCGCTGCTGGCCGGCGCCGACGTGGTCTCCTTCACCGGCTCCACCGCCACCGGCGGCAGCGTGGTGCGGGCCTGCGCGGCGCGCGGGATCCCGGTGCAGGCCGAGATGGGCGGGGTGAACGCCGCCCTGGTGCTGCCGGACGCCGACATCGAGCAGGCCGCCGCGCACCTGGCCTACGCGATCGCCGGGTACGCGGGGCAGAAGTGCACCGCGACCAGCCGGATCATCGCGGTCGGCGCCGCCCACCAGCCGCTGCGCGAGGCGCTGGCCAAGGCGCTGGCCGGGCAGGCGGACTGCGGCCCGGTGATCAGCGAGGCGGCCCGCGACCGCCTCACGGGCGCGGTCGCCACCGCGCTGGCCGGCGGCGCGCGGCTGGTGACGGGGGGTCGGCCGGTCGACCGGGCGGGCTGGTTCGTCGAGCCGACCGTGCTGGAGCAGGTGCCCGCGGACCACCCGCTGCTGAGCGAGGAGTTCTTCGGCCCGCTCGCGGTGCTGCTGCCGGCCGCCGACCTGGACGAGGCGGTCGCGCTGGCCAACGCCAGCCGGCACAGCCTGGCGGCCTCGGTGCACTCCGGGGCGCTGGACACCGCGCTGGCGGCGGCCGACCGGCTGTCGGCCGGCATGATCCGGGTCAACGCACCGTCCAGCGGGGTCGACTTCCACCTGCCGTTCGGCGGGTCCGGGGCGGCCTCGTTCGGGCCCCGCGAGCAGGGCCAGGCAGCGCTGGAGTTCTACACGGCCGGGCGCACCGTCTCGCTGCTGCCCGGGGGTGGCGCGCGGTGACCGGGGTCGAGGTCTCGACCGTCGACTACCACACCGCGGGCGAGCCGTTCCGGATCGTGCTGGACGGACTGCCCGCGGTGCCGGGGGACACCGTGGCCGAGCGCCGGGCGATCGCGCTCGGCGCCGGCGGCACCGCGACCAGCCCGCGGCCCAGCCGGCTGGACACCGTGCGCCAACTGCTCACCCGCGAGCCGCGCGGCCACGCCGGGATGTACGGCGGGTTCCTGGTGCCGCCGGACGACAGCGAGGCCCACCTGGGCGTCCTGTTCTTCCACAAGGACGGCTACTCCACCGCCTGCGGCCACGGCACCATCGCGCTCGGCGCCTGGGCCGTGGACAGCGGCCTGGTCGCCGCCCCCGACGACGGCACGGTCCAGGTGCGGATCGACGTGCCGTCCGGCCGGGTCACCGCGATCGTCCACCGGGTGGGCGGTCGGACCTCCGCGGTGACCTTCCGCAACGTCCCGACCAAGGTGCTCGCCCGCGGGGTGGGAGTGACCACCTCGGTCGGGACGGTGCAGGTCGACCTGGCCGACTCCGGGGCGGTCTACGCCTCGGTGGCGGTCCCGGAGGTCTCGGCCGGCACGCTCGGCGACCTGACCGCGCGCGGCCGCGAGATCCGCGCCGCACTGCTGGACCGCTACGACCTGTACGGGGTGGTCTTCCACCAGGAGCTGCCCGACGGACCCGACGGCCGGCTCCACCAGCGCAACGTGACCGTCTTCGCCGACGGCCAGATCGACCGCTCGCCGTGCGGCTCCGGCACCTCGGCCCGGCTCGCGCTGCTGGCCGCCGACGGGTGGCGGGGCGAGCTGCGGCACGAGTCGGTGATCGGCACCGTCTTCACCGGCCGGGTGGTCGGCGAGCGGGACGGCGGCGTGGTCACCGAGGTCACCGGCCTGGCCCACCGCACCGGCGAGCACCGCTTCGTGCTGGCCGCGGCGGACGAGCTCGGCACCGGGTTCCTGCTGTGAGCGGGCCCGGGGCGGGCGGGCTGCCCGAGTTGGCGGTGGACCTGACGCCGGCGCTGGCCGCCGAGGCGGTCGAGGCGGTGCTGCGGGACGGGCTGGACCCCGAGCAGTGCCCGGCCCGGCTCGGGATGCCGGTGCCGTCCGGCGAACTGCTGGTGATGCCGGCGGCCACCGAGCGGTACGCCGGGGTGAAGATCGCGGGGGTGGCCCCGGCCAACCCGGCGCGCGGGCTGGCCCGGATCACCGGCAGCTACCTGCTGCTGGACGGGCCCACCCTGCTGCCGCTGGCGCTGCTGGACGGGGCGGCGCTCACCGCGCTGCGCACGCCGGCGGTCACCGCCGTCGCGCTGGACCGGCTGGCCGCGCCGGACGCCGCGCACCTGGTGCTGTTCGGCGCCGGGCCGCAGGCGTACGGGCACCTGGCGGCGCTGGTGGCGGTGCGGGCGCTGCGCCGGGTCACCGTGGTGGCCCGCCGGCCGGTGCCGGACCTGCTGGCGTACGCCGAGTCGCTGGGCCTGGCGGCCGAGCAGGGCGGGCCGGCCGCGGTGGCCGGCGCGGACCTGGTGGTCTGCTGCACCACGGCGGACCGCCCGCTGTTCGACGGCGCGCTGGTGGGCGACCACGCGGCGGTCGCGGCGGTCGGCTCGCACTCGCCGACCGGCTGCGAGGTCGACGCGGTCCTGGTGCGGCGGGCCGCCTGCTTCGCGGAGGCGCGGGCGGTGGCCCGGCGCGAGGCCGGGGACCTGATCCTGGGCGGGGCGGACTGGGCCGGGGTGGCCAACCTGGCGGAGCTGGTGACCGGTGCGGTCGAGGTGCCGCAGGACCGGCCGCGGTTCTTCAAGAGCGTCGGCATGGCCTGGGAGGACCTGGCGGTGGCCGCGGCGGTGCACGAATCCGGGCCCCGGCGTTCCCTGATGGGACGTCAACCGGCATGATGGATCGACTGCGCATGCTCAAAGAAACGTGACATTGTACGCTGGTGCCTCCGCACCATCCGGAGGACCCCAGTGACCGAGTCGAAGCCCCGCCCCCTCATCTCCGTGCAGGAGCGTCTGCGCGACCAGGTCGCGCACGCCCTGCGGGCCGCGCTGATCTCGGGCGAGCTGCGTCCCGGGGTGGTCTACTCCGCGCCCGCGCTGGCGGCGGACTTCGGGGTCTCGGCCACGCCGGTGCGCGAGGCGATGCTCGACCTGGCCCGCGAGGGCCTGGTCGAGGCGGTGCGCAACAAGGGCTTCAGGGTCACCGAGATGACCGAGCGGGACCTGGACGACTTCACCGAGATCCGCGCGCTGATCGAGGTCCCGACGGTGGGCCGGGTCACCCGCACCGCCACCGCCGAGCAGTTGGAGGCGCTGCGCCCGGACGCGGAGGCGATCGTGGCCGCCGCCCGGGCCCACGACCTGATCGGCTACCTGGAGGCGGACCGCCGGTTCCACCTCTCGCTGCTCGCCCTGGCCGGCAACACCCGCCTGGTCGAGGTGGTCGGCGACCTGCGCAAGCGCTCCCGCCTGTACGGCCTGACCCGCCTGGACCAGCGCGGCGAGCTGGTCTCCTCCGCCGAGGAGCACCTGGAGCTGCTCGACCTGATGCTCACCGGCGACGCCGACGCCGCCGAGGCCTGCATGGCCCGCCACCTGGGCCACATCCGCTCGCTCTGGGCCGAGGGCCGCGAGGAGGCGGCGGAGCGCCCGGCACTGCGGCTGGGGATGCGGTAGGGCTGCTCACCGATCGGGTGACGCGCAGGTGATTGCCCCCGGGGCGTGGCCGCTGCCTACCATGCTGTGAGCGATACCTGGCCCTTACGGAGGTTGCCGATGTCCGCCGCTGCGGTAGAGCACCCGGTCCACCAGCCGACGCTCCTTGAGCTGGCCGACGAGATCTCGGACAAGCACCCGGGCTATCGCGTCGAGATCCTGGGGAGTCAGATCACCGTGACGCCACCGGCTGACATGCAGCACGCCGCAGCCTTGACCGATCTCTCGGTCTGGCTCGCCACTGCTGGTCTGCACAGCAAGGAATCCAAGGTCCTGCAGGCCATCGGCCTCTGGCTGCCGGAAGGTCCGTCGGACTACGCGATCCCGGACCTCGCTGTGGTGGAAGCCGACTGCGCCGACCACTTGATCGAGTACAACTGCTACGACCCGGTGGTCTTCCGGATGGTGCTGGAGGTGACCTCCTCCGATTACGGCACCGACCTCAGCATCAAGCCCAGGCTGTACGCCGGCGCCGGCATCCCCGTCTACGTGATCGTCGACCGCACGTCCCGCCTGGTCCGCGTCCTCACCGAGCCCCGGGACGGCGAGTACCGCGTCCACGCCGTCCACCGCCCCGGGGAGTCCTTCACCCTGCCCGCCTCGATCGGCGCCGAGGTGACGCTAGCGGTCGACGCCGTGCTCGGGCCCGAGAAGTAGCCGCCCGTCCACCATCTCCACCGCCCGGTCGACCCGGTCCAGCTGGTCGCGGTCGTGGGTGACCATCACCGTCGCCGTGCGGTGCTCGCGGGTCACGGCGGCGAGCAGGTCGACGATCTGGGCGCCGCGCTCGTGGTCCAGCGCCGAGGTGGGCTCGTCCACCAGCAGGACCGCGGGGTCGCCGAACAGCGCCCGCGCGATGTTGACCCGCTGGCGCTCGCCGCCGGACAGCTGGTGCGGGCGGCGCTGCTGCTTGGGGCCGGTCAGGCCGACCGAGGCGAGCAGCTCCTCGGCCCGGGCACGGGCCGCGCGCGGGCGCTCGCCGCGCAGGTCGGCCAGCACCAGCAACTGCTCCACCGCGGTCAGCGAGGCCAGCAGGTTGGACTGCTGGAAGACGATCCCCAGCTTCTCCCGGCGCAGCGCCGTCCGCTCGCGCGGGCTGAGCGCGCCGGTGTCCTGACCGTCTATCAGCACCTGGCCCCGGTCCGGGGTCAGCAGCGTGGCCGCGACCGCGAGCAGGCTGGACTTGCCGGAGCCGGACGGCCCGGCGACCGCCAGGAACTCCCCGGGGGCTACGGCGAGCGAGACCCGGTCCAGCGCGGTCAGCCGCGCCTCGCCGTCCGGGTAGGTCAGCGTGACGTCGCACAGCGCCAGGCCGGTGCAGGTGGACACGGCGGACAGGGTGGCGGTCATCGGGCTGCTCCCAGGGCGGTGATCGGGTCGACGGAGGTGATGCGGCGCACCGCCAGCGCGGCGCCGAGCAGGCCGAGCACCACCATGACGGCCACCGGGACCGCCACGCTGGCCGCGCTCAGCTCGAACGGGACGCCGGCCGAGGCGACCGCCCCGCCGACCGCGCCGACCGCGCCGCCGAGCAGCGCGCCGCCCAGCAGGACGGCGGCCGCCTGGGAGAGCGCGTCGCGCACCAGGTAGCCGCTGCTGGCGCCGACCGCCTTGAGCACCGCGATGTCGGGCTTGCGCTGCACCGTCCAGACGGTGAAGAAGGCGCCGACCACCAGCGCGCTGACCGCGAACAGGAAGCCCTGGATCAGCTGCAGGCTGCCCTGCTCGGCGGCGAAGCCGTCGATCCCGGCCAGCGCGTCGGCGAGGGTCACCGCCTTGGTGCCGGGGACCGGGGTCCCGGAGCTGCCGGAGAGCGCCAGCGCGGTCGGCTGGGTCTGGCCGCTGACCGCCTGCCAGGTGGGGACGGTGGTCCACACGGTCGGCGCGTGCGCGTAGGAGCGGTCGGCGGTGATCGCCGAGACGGTCAGCGTCTTCGGCCCTATCCGGACCTGCTGACCGACCGCCAGGTGGTTGTCCGCGGCGGTCTTGGCGCCGACCGCGACCTCGCCGTCCTGCGGGGCGCGGCCGCCGTCCAGCGGGGGCAGCATCGCCGGGTCGGTGCCGACCACGCTGACCGCGGTGGCCGCGCCCTGCCCGGTCAGCCTGGTCATCGACAGGCCGAGCGGGTGCGCGGCACGCACGCCGGGAGCGGCGGCCCAGTCGGCCGCCTGGGCCGGGGTGACGGAGCTGGAGCTGAAGGAGACGGTCGGGTCGGCGCCGGCGGGGGCGCCGAACACGATCCGGTCCGCGGGCAGGTCGGCGATGGTCGCGGAGGCGGCGGAGGCCAGCCCGCCGGTGAGTCCGTAGAGGAACACCACGAGTGTGGTGATCATCGTGACCACTGCGCCCATCAGGGCGAAGCGGCCCCGGGCGAAGCGGATGTCCCGCAGGGCGACGAACACGGAGGAGAACCTTCTGGGTCGGGGACGGCTGAGCAGTACCCCTCCACCGTCGCGGTTCCCGCGCGGCATTCCATCGGGGAGAGGAGTGGCATCGCAGCCCGCCCGCAGGTGGAGCCGGGAATCCATCGAACGGTTGATGCCCCGGTGGCCGGATCCGGGCCGGTCAGCCCGTAACCTCGGATGGCGTGAACCGTCTCGACCTGCCGCCCGCCCCGGGCAGCCCCGACCCGGGCGCCGGACCGGAGCCCGAGGACCATGGTGCTGCCACGCCGGCCCTGCGGTGGCTGAACCTCGCCCTGCACGGGCTGTTCTTCACCCTGCTGGCGGTGCTGGTGCTGCGCGGACTGGTCGGCGGGCAGTTGGGCGGTGCCGGCCTCGCGCTCTCGCTGCTGCTGGGCGCCGGCTACGTGCTGGGCGCGGTGGTGCCCAGGATCAGGTCGGACCGCGGCTGGGCGCTGGGCTGGCTGGGCGCGGTGATCGCGCTGTGGGCCGCGCTGGTGCTGCTCCACCCGGAGTTCGGCTACCTGGCCTTCCCGCTCTACTTCGTCTGCCTGCACCTGCTGACCACCCGGTGGGCGGTGGCGGCGGTGGTCGGGCTGACCGCCGTCGTGGTGCTGGCCCAGGCCGGCACGGAAGGCGGGCTGACCACCGCCAAGGTGCTCGGCCCGGTGGCCGGTCTGCTGGTCGCGCTGCTCACGGCCTACGGCTACGCCGCGCTGTACCGGGAGGGCCGCGAGCGCCAGCAGCTGATCGACGACCTGGTGCGCACCCGCGGCGAGCTGGCCGCCACCCAGCGCGAGGCCGGTCGGCTCGCCGAGCGCCAGCGGCTGGCCGCCGAGATCCACGACACCCTGGCCCAGGGCCTGTCGAGCATCGTGCTGCTGACCCGCTCGGCCGAGTCCGCGCTGCCCGCCGACCCGGCCACCGCCGCCGAGCGGATCGCCGAGGTGGGCCGCACCGCCGCCGAGAACCTCGCCGAGGCCCGCAGCTTCGTGCACGCGCTCACCCCGCCCGCCCTGCAGGGCCGCACCCTGAGCGAGGCGCTCGGCCGCCTCGCCGGGCGGTCCGGCGCGGCCTTCCATCCGGACGGCGATCCGTACCCCCTCCCGGTGGAGGTGGAGGTGGCGCTGCTGCGGCTGACCCAGGAGGCGCTGGCCAACGCGGTGCGGCACGCCGCCGCGCAGCGGATCGCGGTGACCCTCAGCTACTTGGACAACGAGGTGACCTTGGACGTGTTCGACGACGGCGTCGGCTTCGACCCGCACGCGACGGCTCGCGCCGCCGACGGGCCCGGCGGCTTCGGCCTGCACGGGATGCGCGAGCGGATCGCCGCGCTCGGCGGCCGGCTGACCGTGGAGTCCGCGCCCGGCGAGGGCACGGTGGTGGCGGTCTCGCTGCCGCTGCAGGGGGCGCTGCCGGCGCCGACCGGTGCGGCCGGCCCGGCGGGTGCCCGGTGATCCGGGTGCTGCTGGTGGACGACCACCCGGTGGTCCGCCGCGGCCTGCGCGCCCTGGTCGACGAGCTGCCCGAGCTGACCGCGGTGGGCGAGGCGGGCGACGGTGCCGAGGCGCTGGCGCTGCTGGCGGGCCTCGCGGAGCGCGGCGAGCCCCGGCCGGACGTGGTGCTGATGGACCTGCAGATGGGCGCCGGCATGCACGGGGTGGAGGCGACCAGGCGGATCACCGCGCTGCCCGACCCGCCCGCCGTGCTGATCCTGACCACCTACAGCACCGACGCCGACATCCTGACCGCGGTCGAGGCCGGTGCCACCGGCTACCTGCTCAAGGACGCCCCGCCGCAGGACCTGGTCGCCGCCGTGCAGGCCGCGGCCCGGGGCGAGACGGTGCTCGCGCCCCCGGTGGCGGCCCGGCTGCTCGGCCGGGTGCGCGCCGGGCGGCCCAGCCTCTCGCCCCGGGAGGCCGAGATCCTGCAGCTGCTCGCGGCGGGGCTGGCGAACCGTCAGATCGCCAAGCAGCTGTTCATCAGCGAGGCCACGGTGAAGACGCACCTGGTGCACATCTACGAGAAGCTCGGCGTGGACAGCCGCACCGCCGCCATCGCCGCCGGGCTGAGCACCGGTCTGATCCGTCCGGCCTGAGCCGGCCCGGACGTGGTGGTCCGGCCGGGACGGCTGACTCGTGGTCGAGCCGCCCCGGCCGGACGGTCAGGAGGGCGTCAGCCCTTGGTCACGCAGGCGTTGGCCGCGTTGGACCACAGGCCCTGGAGGTCGAAGCTGCCGGTGGACAGGGGCACGAAGGCGTCCATGTTCTCGCAGGCGTCGCCGATCTCGCCGTTGCCGCCGTTCCAGCCGATGCTGGGCCAGAAGTCGGTGACGGTCTCCGCGTACTCGTGCGTCTCGGTGGACTCGATGCCGGACAGCGCCCGGCCGTCCTGCAGCGTGGTGCAGCCGTCGATGCCGGTGTCCGGCACGTAGGGCAGGTTGGTGTAGGCCAGCGTGCCGTAGGAGCTGCTGGTCTTGTCGTGCCAGGCGCAGAAGCCGCTGCTCGGGAAGCCGTCGGGGTGGGTCCCGGTCGCCGAGACCACCACGTACTGGGCGTTCAGGTTCGGCGCCTGGGTGGTGTTGCCGAAGTGCTGGGCGGCCTTGGCCGCCTCGGCGCCGATCTGCGCGGCGGTGGCGTTGGTCGGGGCGGCCGCCGAGTTGTCGAACCAGGTGCCCATCAGCGGGGTGCTGGTCGGGTGCTGCACGTGGGTGCCCTTGGTGCCGCAGCTGACGGTGCCCTTCGCCACGCCCTCGCAGTACTGGTTGAGGATCGGGCCCCAGGTGTCCTGGGCGCCGTACAGGCCCTTGAACATCGCCTGCAGGTCGGGTGCGACGCCGGCCGGGTCGCTGGACCACTGCGACCCCCAGAACACCAGGTAGACCTTCGGAGTGGGGGAGACCACGCCCTGGGTGGCGCTGGAGCGGACCGAGAGGGTGCTGGTCGAGCGGGCCGCGGTGGACGAGGCGTGCACGCCCTGGTGCTGCGACTTGACGCCGAAGTGGGTGGCGCCGGCGGTGGCGGTGGCCGGGGTGGCGCCGACGAAGCCGACGGTGGCCAGCGCGGCCGCGGCGAGCAGCGCGAGCGGGGTGCGGGGGCGGATGGGCATGGGGGAGTCCTCCCGGTGTGAGGGGTCACGGGATGCCGGACGTGCGGGGAATGCGGGGGGAGTGCGGGGGAGTGCGGGGGTGCGCCGCTACCCAAGCAGTCCGGCCGGGGAGGCGTCCATACCTCGAACATGACAAGACAAAAGATTTTACTGACTCGACATCAGGAGACGGTGGTTTGTCCTGACAAGGCGGCCCGCGTCAGGAGAATCTGACGCGGGCCGCGCGAGCTCGGCCGGGCGGGCCGGGCTCAGCAGACCGGGACGAGCACCGTCAGCACGAACCGGTGCGGGTCCGGGTTGGCCGGCGCCTCCTGGGTGAGCGTCACCGGGATGCTGCTGCCGGGCGCGGCCGCCGGGTCCACCTGCAGCGCGAAGCCGCGGTTGTAGTTCGCCCAGGTGTTGTTCACGATGTCCGGGCAGGTCGCGGTGGTGCCGTCGGCCGAGATCACGCACGGGTTCGAGGCGGGCGCCGAGTCGAGCCACTTGGACCCCGGCGGCAGTTGGGCGATCAGCCGGCCGCGCCACGGGTAGTCGGTGGACGGCCCGAGGTTGCGCTCCAGGATCTCGAAGTCGGCCGGATTGCCCGGCGCGGCCGGCTTCGGCGGGCGCCACAGCTGCAGCACGGCGTCGGTCACCGGCGCGGAGGTGTCGAAGCTCCAGCTGGTCGAGGAGTCGTCCGGGTTCTGCGCCGGGTCCCAGCTGACCACCGCCGTGCCGCCGGGGTAGCTCGCCGGGCCGGGGGTGGTGCTGATCGTGTTGGCGAAGATCCGCTCGGTCTCGCAGGAGGCCGGCTGCAGGCCCTGCGCGACCGCGAACCGGATCCAGTTCCAGCCGCCGTCCACCGGCCCGGCGTGGTCGGTGTTCAGGACCAGCCCGGGGTTGCCCGGCCCGTTGACCACCAGGGTGGCCGAGGCCGGGGTCTCGGTCCCGTTGTTGCAGACCGTCACCAGGACCGTCCCCACGGCGCCGGGCGCGGTCGGGAAGGACGGCGGGCTGACCGTCACGCTCAGGTCCTTGGCGTAGGTCGACCGGTGCGCGGCGCCGGAGCGGACCGCCGGGCCGACGAACGTGTGCGGCGACTGCGACACGATCGAGGGCAGCACGGCGGGTCGGCCCGCCTGGGCGGGCGACCGGGCGGGGGCGGCCGGGGCCTGGGCGCCGGGGAGGGTGGTCGGGGCGGCCTGGGCGGCCTGGGCGAGCGGCAGCGGCAGCAGCAGGGCGGCCGCGAGCAGGGCGGGAATCCGCATCGGGGGTACTCCGGTGATCGGGCTCGGTGAACGTCGTCGTTCGCTTGCGAAGCTACGCAGGGTCAGGGGCGCTCGCGTTGCGGAGTTACTCCGCCCGGTGGGCGGCACCGGCTGTGGGAGGATCGTGCGATGCCCTCAGACCACCCGATCGCCCCCGCTCCGCCCGCACCCGGGCCGCCCAGTGCCTCGCCCCGGGGCGCCGCCGCCCGGGCCCAGGTGCTGGCCGCGGCCGCCGAGCTGTTCACCCGCGACGGGTACGCCGCCACCACCACCCGGGCGGTGGCCGAGCGCGCGGGCCTGCGCCAGGGCACGCTGTACCACCACTTCGCGGCCAAGGAGGACATCCTCGCCACCCTGCTCGAAGGCACCGTCGCCCCCTCGCTGGAGTGCGCGCTCCGGCTGCTGGCGCTGGCCGAGCCGGTGCCCGGGGCGCGGCTGTGGGCGCTGGTGCGCTTCGACACCGAGCTGCTGATGGGCGGGCTGTCCAACCTCGGCGCCCTCTACCAGCTGCCCGAGGTGCGCGGCGAGCGGTTCGCCCGGTTCCGGCAGGTCCGGTGCGAGCTGGCCGGTGCCTACCGCGGCCTGCTCGCCCCGCTGGACCGGCTGGACGAGGCGGAGCTGCGGCTGCGCGCGGAGCTGGTGCTCGGCCTGGTCGAGGGCTCGGTCGCGGTGGCCCGCGAGTGCGCCGAGCAGGAGGCCGCGGTGGTCCCGGAGGCGGTGGCGGACGCGGCGGTGCGGCTCGCCTCGCCCGACGGCTGCGACCGGGCGCGGCTGGCCGCGGTGCGCGCGGCGGGACTCGCGCTCGGCGGCGCGGGGGCCGCGGACTGACGGTCCGTAGAGTGGCCTGGTGCTGACCCTCCAGGACCTGCGACTGCCCGTCATCGCCGCCCCCATGGCGGGCGGTGCGTCCACCCCCGAGCTGGTCGCGGCCGTGAACGCGGCCGGCGGCCTGGGCTTCCTGGCGGCCGGCTACCGCAGCGCGGCCGCGCTGGGCGAGCAGATCGCCCGGACCCGGCGGCTCACCGACCGGCCGTTCGGCGTCAACCTGTTCGTCCCGGCCGCCACCGACCCGGTCGCGCTGGCCGGCCTGCCCGGCTACCGGGCGCGGCTGCTCCCCGAGGCCGCCGCGCTCGGCGTCGAGCTGCCGGAGCGGATCCCGCCGGACGACGAGGACTGGGCCGCCAAGGTCGAGGCGCTGCTGGCCGACCCGGTGCCGCTGGTCTCGTACACCTTCGGCCTGCCGGACGCCGCCGAGGCGGCGGCGCTGCGCGCGGTGGGGACCGCCCAGCTGGCGACGGTGACCAGCCCGGCCGAGGCCCGGGCGGCGGCGGCCCTGGGGATGGACGCGCTGTGCGTGCAGGGGCCGGAGTCGGGCGGGCACCGCGGCACCCACCGGGTCGCGGCGGAGCCGGGCCGCGAGCCGCTGGCCGCGCTGCTCGCCGCGGTGCGCGACTGCGTCCCGCTGCCGCTGGTGGCGGCGGGCGGCCTCGGGGACGGGCCGGCGATCGCGGCCGCGCTGGCGGCCGGCGCCGCGGCCGTCCAGCTCGGCACCGCCTACCTGCTCGCCGACGAGGCCGGCACCGCACCGGGCCACCGCGCGGCGCTCACCGATCCGGCGTTCACCGATCCCGCGTTCACCGGGACCGTGCTGACCCGCGCCTTCACCGGCCGGGTGGCCCGCGGCCTGCGCAACGCGTTCACCGACCGGCACGCGGGCCAGGCCCCGCCCGCCTACCCCGAGGTGCACCACCTGACCGCCCCGCTGCGCGCGGCGGCCGCCCGGGCCGGGCGGACGGACTCGATGCACCTGTGGGCGGGCACGGCCTACCGGCTCGCCCGGCCCGGCCCGGCGGGCGAGATCACCGAGCGGCTCTGGCGCGCCGCCCGCTGACGGGCCGTCACGCGCGCGGCAGCTGCTCCTCGATCGCGGCGAGCACCGCGGCGTCCTCCGGCTCGGTGCGCGGGCGGAACCGGGCGACGACCTCGCCCTCGGCGGAGAGCAGGAACTTCTCGAAGTTCCACTGCACGTCGCCCGCGGCCCCCTCGGCGTCCGCGACGGCGGTCAGCTCGGCGTACAGCGGGTGCCGGGCGTCCCCGTTCACGTCGAGCTTCTCCAGCAGCGGGAAGGAGACGCCGTAGGTGGTGGAGCAGAAGGTCTGGATCTCCTCGGCGCTGCCCGGCTCCTGCCCGGCGAACTGGTTGCACGGCACGCCCAGCACGGTGAACCCGCGCTCGCCGAACTGCTGCTGCAGCCGCTCCAGGCCGGCGTACTGCGGCGTCAGCCCGCACTTGGACGCCACGTTGACGACCAGCACGGCCTTGCCCTTGTACGCGGCCAGGCTGGTGGGCTGCCCGGCGAGGGTGTGCAGCGGGATCTCGGTGAGGGTGGTCATGTCGGTCCTTCCGGTGACGGTCGATCGGCGACCACGGTAACGCCGGCGGGCCCGGGTTTGTGCCCCGACCCGGACGAGGTCCGCCGCGTCAGCCCCGGCGGGGCCGCGCCGCGTACCCGGCTGCGACGAGCGCGCACCCCACCAGCACCACCAGGCCGACCACCCGCAGGCCGGCGTCCATGCCCGCGGCGACGTGGCCCGGGTGGCCCGCGAGCAGGGAGCCCGAGACGGCGACGCCCAGGGCGGCGCCGATTTCGCGGGCGGCGGTGTTCAGGCCGGAGCCGAGGCCCGCCCGGCGGGCGGGGAGCCCGCCGACCACGGTGGCGGTCAACGACGGCATGCACAGTCCGCTGCCCACGGAGAGCAGCACCAGCCAGGCGGCGTACCGCCCGTACGGGGTGTCCGCGTCGCAGCCGGCGAGCAGCAGCAGCCCGGCCCCGATCAGGGCGAGGCCGCCGACCGCGAGCGGGGCGTGGCCGGTGCGCGGGGCGAGGCGGGCGGCGAGCCGGGGGACCAGGATCATCCCGACCGTCACCGGGGCGACGGCCAGTCCGGTCAGGGTCGGCGAGTACCCCTTGGCGTCCTGGAGGTACTGCGCGTTGACGAAGAACAGCCCGAACAGCCCGAAGAAGCTGAGCGCCGTCCCCAGCAGCCCCGCGCACAGCCGCGGCGAGCGCAGCAGCCGCGGGTCGAAGAGCGGGCGCGGCGTGCGCAGCGCGTGCCCGGCGAAACCGAGCGCCAGCAGTGCGGCGGCCCCGAAGGCCAGCAGCACCCGCGCCGAGTCCCAGCCCCGGTGCGGCCCCTCCACGATCCCGTCGACCAGGGCCAGCACCGCCGCGATCAGCAGGACGGAGCCGAGCGGGTCCAGTGCGGCCGCCCGGTCCTGCGGCGAGGCGGGGGCCCGACGCGCCGTCAGCACCGCCAGCAGCGCGGCCAGCGGCACCGCCAGCGCGAACAGCGCCCGCCAGGAGAGGAACTGGCCCAGCACGCCGCCGAGCAGGTTCCCCGCCAGCCCGCCGACGCCGAGCGCGAGGGTCCAGGCCGCCAGCGCCCCGGCCCGGTCGGCCGGCCCGGTCAGCTGCACCACCAGGGCCAGCGTGGCCGGCATGATCAGCGCCGCGCCCGCCCCGCAGAGCGCCCGGCCGGTGATCAGCAGCGCCACGTCCGGCGCGGCGGCGCTCACCGCGGCGCCCAGGGCGAAGAGCGCCAGCCCGGCGACCAGGGCCTGCTTGCGCCCGTACCGGTCGCCGAGGGCGCCGGCCGGGATCAGCAGTCCGGCGAAGACGATGACGTAGGCGTCCACCGTCCACAGCAGTTGACCGGGCGTCGGGTGCAGTGCGGAGGCGGCGAGTCGGGTGATCAGCAGGTTGACGGCGGCGACCATGCCCTGCGCCGTGCCGGCGCAGACGCAGAGCAGCAGCAGGAGCGCCCGGGTCAGGGCCGGCGGCGGTGGCGCGGTGGCGGCGGCATGGGGCGGAACGCCCAGGGCAGCACGGGACACGGCTCTCCTCGGAGCGGGATCGGTGGGATGCGCTCACCGTAGACTCGGCCCCGACCTGTCGACCAGTGCAAGTTCTGCAAGGAGGGATTGCGTGTGACGCAATCGGGCCTGGACCTCAACCTGCTGCTCGCCCTGGACGTGCTGATCGAGGAGTCCAGCGTGCGCGGCGCGGCCGCCCGCCTGCACCTGTCCGAGCCCGCGATGAGCCGCACGCTCGGCCGGATCCGCGCGGCCCTGGGCGACCCGGTGCTGGTCCGGGCCGGCCGCGGCCTGGTGCCCACCCCGCGCGCCCTGGCGATCCACGCCGAGGTCCGTGAGGTGGTGGAGCGGGCCCGCGCGGTCTTCGTCGCCGGCGCGGACCCCGATCTGCGCAGCACCGTGCGCACGTTCACCGTGATCGCCTACGACGCCCTGCCCGCCGCGCTGGCCGCCCCGCTGCTCGCCCGGGTCCGGGACCAGGCCCCCGGCGTGCGGCTGCGCTTCCTGACCGAGGCGCACCTGGACCGGCCGGTGCTGCGCGAGGGGGTGGCGGACCTGGAGGTCGGGGTGATCGACAGTCGGCTGCCGGAGGTCCGGGTGGAGCAGCTCTACCAGGAGCGGATGATCGGCGTGGTCCGCCGCGGCCACCCGCTGCTGGACGGCCCGATCACACCCGAGCGGTACGCGGCCACCGAGCACCTGGTGGTCTCCCGCCGGGGCCGGATGCGCGGGCCGGTGGACCTGGCGCTGGGCGAGCTGGGGCTGGAGCGGACGGTCTGCGCCACCGTCGGCTCGCTCGGCTCCTCGCTCTTCGTGCTGCGCGACACCGACCTGACCGGCCTGCTGCCCGCCCGCAACGCCCAGCTGGCCGAGATCCTGGGCCTGGTGACCTTCCCCGTCCCGCTCCCGCTGCCGCCGCTCCCGTTCGCGATGGCCTGGCACCCGCGGCACGACGCCGACGCCGCGCACCGCTGGCTGCGCGGGCAACTGCGCGAGGTGGCCCGCGAGCTGCCGCAGTGACGCAGGTCACACTCGTTCCGGTGGCCGGGCATGTCACATTCCGGCCCGCTGTTCCGTCGACCCTGTGCAACGGTCCGCACGGCTAAGGAGACAGACCATGGACGCCCGACTCAACCTCTTCGGCAACCCGATCGCCGCCAAGTTCCTCAAGCACATCAACGCCGCCGGCCAGGTGCTCGCGGACTCGGGGGTGCCGCACGCCACCCAGGAGCTGGTGAAGCTGCGGGCCAGCCAGATCAACGGCTGCGGCTTCTGCACCGACATGCACAGCAAGGACGCCCTGCACGCCGGGGAGACCCAGACCCGGCTCAACCTGGTCGCCGCCTGGCGCGAGGCCACCTGCTTCACCGAGGCCGAGCGCGCGGCCCTGGAGCTGACCGAGCAGGGCACCCGGATCGCGGACGCGGCCGGCGGGGTCGGCGACGCGGCCTGGGCCGCGGCGGCCGAGCAGTACGACGAGGACCAGCTGGCCGGCCTGGTCTCGCTGATCGCGCTGATCAATGCGTACAACCGGCTGAACGTCATCGTCCAGCAGCCGGCCGGCGACTACCAGCCCGGCATGTTCGGCTGACGGTCGGCGCGCGACCGTTGGGGGGTGGCGGTCCGCCGCCCCCCAACGGGCCGTCAGGCGGTGAAGGCCTGCTGGTACGCCGGGCCGGCGATCGGCCGGCGGGCGTAGAACGACTCGGGCAGGTCGAAGGCGGCCACCAGGGACAGCGCGTGGTCGGCCAGTCGGTCCAGGGCCGCCTCCTGGAGCCGCGGGAGCTGGTCGGCCTGAGCGGCCGTCAGCTGCCCGGCGGCCAGCAGCAGCGCGCCGTGGCCCTCCAGTCGGCGCACGCCGAACAGTTGGTGCAGGTCGAGCAGCAGGGCGCGGGCGGTCTCGTCCCGCGCGGCCCGGGCCCAGGCGAGCAGCTCGGCCGCCGCGTCGTGCTCGGCCCGCGCGGTGACCGCGGCGAGCGCGTCCGGGGCCGCCGCGTTCCACCGGCGCAGGCTGTCGCCGGGCGGGGCCTGGTGCAGGCGGGTGCGGGCGCGGTCCAGGCGCAGTTCGCCGGCCGCCCGCAGCAGGGCCTGGCGGACGGCGGGGTCGGCGAGGTCGGTCGGGTCGGCAGGGTCGGCCGGGTCGGCGGGGTCGGCGGGGTCGGCCGGGTCACCGGAGGCGGGGTGCGGTGCCGCGGCCCGCTGCTGCGGCACCGCGGACTCCGGCGCGCGGTTCAGCAGCAGTTCCGCGCCGGCCTTGGCCCAGAGCGCGAGGTTGTCGCCCTCCGCGGTGATGGTGCCCTCCACGTCCGCCAGGTAGGCGGTGATCCCGTTGACCGGGAGCAGGCCCTGGGCGCCGCACCGCTCCCGGGCCACCACGATCAGGTCGCGCGCCTGCCAGGTGGCCCAGCCCTTGGCGACGGCGACCTGCCGCTCGGCGTCGGCCGCCTGCGCCGGGTCGGCCGGGTCGTGCCCGACCCACCGCTCCACCGTCGCGCGGTGCAGCGCGGTGGCCGCGAACGCGGTGGCCAGGCCCGCCAGCAGCGGTGCGTGGTGGCTGCGGTGCGCCCAGACCGGCACCCGGCGGTCGGCCCGGGCGCCGGAGATCTCGCGGTGGTGCGCGTAGCGGACCGCGAGGGCGAGGGCCGCCCGGGCACCGGCCACCGCGCTCGCGGTCATGCACAGCTTGCCGACGGTCACCCGGCCGATCGCGGTCAGGAAGCGCTTGCGCCGGGCGCCGAGCGCGCTGCTGAAGGTGCCGTCGTCGGCGAGCCGGCCGTGCGCGCCGGTGAGCAGGGCCTCCCGCGGCAGGCGGACCCGGTCGAAGGCGGTCAGGCAGTGGTCGACCGGGCTGCCGGGCCGCAGCGGCAGCGGGCGGACGGTGACGCCGGGCAGCGGACCGGCCTCGTCGGTCAGCGGGGTGAGGAAGAGGAAGATCCCGTGGTCCCTGCCGTCCACCCGCAGGCGCGCGGCCACCAGGGCTGACTTCGGACCGCCGGCCGGACCGGTGTTCGGCATGAACTTCTGCGCCGCCGGGCCCGGCGTGTGCAGGATGAACGTTCCGTCGGTGCGGTCGTGGTCGGCGACCGTCTCCAGCGCGGCGGCGTCGTTGCCGTGGCCGAGTTCGGTGCAGAGGAAGGTGCCGATCCGGTCCATCCGCAGGTAGGCGTCGAGCGGGCGCTTGGGCGCGGGGTCGTGGTCGAGCAGGGTGCCGAGGAAGAGGTTGTAGTGGATGCCGGCCAGAACGGTCAGGGCGCCGTCCACCGGGGCGGTCCACTCGTGCAGGGCGGCCAGGTGCCGCGGATCTGCGGCCAGGGCGGCGGCGTCGGTCCGGGTGTTCAGCGCGTGCAGTCGGCGGTAGGAGTCGGCGAGCTGCTCGGCGACGGGGAGCTCGGGGCGGCGGTGCATCGCGGGGTCGGCGGCCAGGTCGCGCCACGGCGCGTGGACCCGGGCGGCGTCGGGCCCGAACAGTAACCGGGTCAGCTCCCGAGCGGTGTCGGTGCTGGTGTCTGTGGTGGCGGGCGCGGACCGGTGGTTGATCACAGGTGTCATGGGCTGACCAATGATCAGCTCTCGTGGAGGACACGGCTCTGTGACACAGCTCACCTGGGAGCGGGCGTACCGTCCCAGGTGGGCCGTCCGGCGGGGGATCAGTACGGCGTGTCGAAGCAGGAGGTCTGCTGCCAGGCCGAGGCGCCGTACTGGTTGACCGCCCGCATCGTGACGCAGATGTGGTCGCCGGAGGACGGGCTGTTGATCACGTAGCTGGTGCCGGTGGCGTTGTAGACGGTGTTGATCTTCTTGGTCTGGTTGTCGTACTGGATGTCGTAGCTGGTGGCGTCCGACTGCGTCTGCCACTCCATGGTCAGCGGCATGGTGGCGCAGTAGCCGATGCAGCTGTTGTAGAAGTGCGCGCCGTAGCCGGCCATCGTGGCGGGCGGCGAGCCCTTGGGGGACGGCGCCGGCGCCGGGGCCGGGGTGGACCCGGCGCCGCCGCCGGAGCCGGACGATCCGCCGGAACCGGAGGACCCGCCCGCGGAGCCGGACGACCCGCCGGAGGATCCGCCGCCCGTGGTCCGGGTGCCCGTGCCGCTGCCCGACGATCCGCCCGTGGTGGGCCTGGCCGCGGGCGTCGTCGGGTCGGCCGCGGTCGGGGCGGCGGACGAGGGTGCCGCCGAGGTGGGCGGCGGCGTGGTCGCGGCAGCCCCGCCGGGGGCGGGGCTGCCGGGAGTGGCGGGGGCAGCGGGGACACCGGCCGACGCGGAAGCCGTGGGGCCGGCACTCCTGGCGCCCCCCTCGGTCCGGGTGCTCGCCGAGGTGCCGCCGTCCAGGCCCAGGACGACGGTGACCACCACGGCGGCCACCACTGCCGCGGCCAGCCCGACCAGCAGTGGGCGGCGGCGCAAGCGGCGCGGCTTGGCGGGCGGCTCCGTCGGCGCTCCGCCCGGCGGTGCCGGGGTCGGGGCCGGTTCGACTTCGGCCCCGGGACCGGAGGCGGGCGTCGGCCCCGCGGTCGACCCCGCCCCCGAGTCCGGCTCGGTCGGCGGCGGCGTCGGCGCCGGGACCGGCGTGTCGGCCGCGAACCGGGTGAGCTCGGTGGCGTCGACGGTCGCCCCGCCCAGGTCCAGCGCGGCGGCCAGCTCGCCCGGCGTCGGCCGCTCGCCGGCCTCCTTGGCCAGGCAGCGCCCGAGCAGGTCGACCAGTTCGGCCGGGACGCCTGCCAGGTCCGGCTCCTCGTAGACGATCCGGAAGCCGAAGCCGAACGAGTCGGTCTGGCCGAACGGGTGCTTGCCGGTGACCGCGAAGGCCAGCACCAGCCCCAGTGCGAAGACGTCGGCCGGCGGCCCGACCCGGCCCTTGCCCTGGAGCTGCTCGGGCGCCATGAACTGGGGCGTGCCCAGCAGCACCCCGGTCTGGGTGAGGGTGGTCACCGCCGCGCCGCGGGCGATGCCGAAGTCGATCAGCCGGGGCCCGTCCGGGCCCAGCAGGATGTTGCCGGGCTTGACGTCCCGGTGCACCAGCCCGGCGGCGTGGATCGCCACCAGCGCCTCGGCCAGCCGCATCCCCAACGCCCGTACCGGCACGGTGCCGAGCGGGCCGTGCCGGGTGATCACCGCGTGCAGCGAGGGGCCGGGCACGTACTCGGTGGCCAGCCAGGGCTGCTCCGCGTCGACGTCGTGGTCCACCACCGCGGCGACGTACGGGCCGGAGACGGCCCGGGTCGCGGCCACCTCGCGGCGGAACCGGGCGAGGAAGTCGGCGTCCTGCGCCAGCTCCTCGTTGATCACCTTGACCGCGACCGTCACCCCGTCGCGCCGCCCGAGGTACACCTTGCCCATGCCGCCGGCCCCGAGCACGCCGAGCAGCTCGTAGGGCCCGACCTGCCGCGGGTCCCCGTCCTGGAGCGCCTTCACCCCGCCACCCCCGTCGGTGTCCGGCCGGCCGTCAGGAGTCGGTTGTGCAGCACGGTGAGCAGGTCCCTCTCGGGTCGGGCGGCCGCGCGGTCGCACGGGCAGGGGCGATGATGGCGGGCCGGGCGGCGGGCGTCTTGTCGATATCTGACCCGATGACACCGCCCGGATCCGCGCGCGGCCGGGCCGACTGAATCCGCGGCGGGCGCGGCGCACACGGGGCCGGTGCCGGCCGAGGTCCCGCCGACATCGGGCCGGTGTGCAGGCGCGCACCGGGGGCTGAAGCAGTGTCAGGAGCAAGGGGCGAGGCGATCGGGCCCGGGCACACGGTGGCGC
>NZ_JBHYKG010000057.1:0-34158 GCF_042741245.1 Kitasatospora sp. NPDC058965 | reverse complement strand
GCCCCGAGCCTCGCCAAGCCCGCCGCCCCGCGCCCGGCGGCGCCGGCCGCGCCGCCCGCCCCGCGCCCGGCCGCGCCCGGCACGCACCGGTACACCGTCAAGTCCGGCGACACCCTGTCCAAGATCTCGAAGGCCCAGCAGATCCTGGGCGGCTGGCAGGCGTTGTACCAGGCCAACCACGCGGTGGTCGGCGCCGATCCGAACCTGATCCTGCCCGGGCAGGTGCTCGACCTGGGCTGATGCCCCGTCGGCAGGCGCGGGTTCCGGGCAAACGGACCCGCGCCTGCATTCAGGTGAACTACTGACAGGTAGCCGAGCCACTCCGTGAGACGACAGCCGGGTCCGGGTGGCTGGCCGGGCCGGTGCGGTTAGGCTCTCGTCGTAACGCCTCCGCCATCCCTGTCCGCAGGACCGCTTCCGCAAGGAGATGCATAGTGCCGTCCATTGATGTCGTCGTCGCTCGTGAGATCCTCGACTCCCGCGGCAACCCCACGGTCGAGGTCGAGGTCGGCCTCGACGACGGCAGCACCGGCCGTGCCGCCGTTCCGTCCGGCGCCTCCACCGGTGCCTTCGAGGCGCTGGAGCTGCGCGACGGCGACAAGAACCGCTACTTCGGCAAGGGCGTGGAGAAGGCCGTCCTCGCCGTCATCGAGCAGATCGGCCCGGAGCTGGTCGGCTACGACGCCACCGAGCAGCGGCTGATCGACCAGGCGATGCTCGACCTGGACGCCACTCCGGACAAGTCCTCGCTCGGCGCCAACGCGATCCTGGGCGTCTCGCTCGCCGTCGCGCACGCCGCCTCCGAGGCCAGCGACCTGCCGCTGTTCCGCTACCTGGGCGGCCCGAACGCCCACGTGCTGCCGGTCCCGATGATGAACATCCTCAACGGCGGTTCGCACGCGGACTCCAACGTGGACATCCAGGAGTTCATGATCGCTCCGATCGGCGCGGAGTCCTTCTCCGAGGCCGTCCGCTGGGGCGTCGAGGTCTACCACACCCTCAAGGCGGTGCTGAAGGAGCGCGGCCTGTCCACCGGCCTGGGCGACGAGGGCGGCTTCGCGCCGAACCTGGACTCCAACCGCGAGGCGCTGGACCTGATCACCGAGGCGATCAAGAAGGCCGGCTACACCCCGGGCAAGGACGTCGCGCTCGCCCTGGACGTGGCCGCCTCCGAGTTCTACAAGGACGGCGCCTACCAGTTCGAGGGCAAGGCGCTCACCGCCGCCGAGCTGATCGACTACTACGCCGACCTGGTCGCCAACTACCCGCTGGTCTCCATCGAGGACCCGCTGGACGAGTCGGACTGGGACGGCTGGAAGGCGATGACCGACAAGCTCGGCGCCAAGGTCCAGCTGGTCGGTGACGACCTGTTCGTGACCAACCCGGCCCGCCTGGCCCAGGGCATCGAGACCGGCACCGCCAACGCGCTGCTGGTGAAGGTGAACCAGATCGGTTCGCTGACCGAGACCCTGGACGCGGTCGAGCTGGCCCAGCGCAACGGCTACCGCTGCATGATGTCGCACCGCTCCGGCGAGACCGAGGACGTCACCATCGCCGACCTGGCCGTCGCCACCAACTGCGGCCAGATCAAGACCGGTGCCCCGGCCCGCTCCGAGCGCGTCGCCAAGTACAACCAGCTGCTGCGCATCGAGGAGATCCTCGACGACGCCGCCGAGTACGCGGGCCGCGCCGCCTTCCCGCGGTTCAAGTACGAGGGCTGATCCCCGCGCACGCCTGACCGGTGCCCCGGCCGCCACCCCGTAGGGTGGACTGGCCGGGGCACCGGTGTTGACGCAGAGGGGTGGAGGTCCGATGGCAGCGTGGAGGTTCCCCGGGCGGCCGAAGTTCACCAGCCGGGCCACCGTGCTGGTCCTGGTGCTCTGCTCGCTGGTGGCGATCCTGGCCTATCCGACCCGACAGTTCATCAGTCAGCGCGCCGAGATCACCTCCCAGCGGGCCAAGGCCGACCAGGCCCGCCAGGAGGTGGAGCGGCTGCGCACCGACAAGGCGCGCTGGCAGGACCCGGAGTTCGTCAAGGCCCAGGCCCGCAGCCGGCTGCACTACGCGCTGCCCGGCGAGACCCCGTTCGTCGCCGTCGACCCCGCCCCGGCCGCCGGCCGGACCCGGCCCCAGGGCGGGTCCTCGGCGCAGTCCGTGAAGGCGGCCCTGCCCTGGTACGCCACCGTCTGGGACTCGGTGGACGCCGCGGCCGGCCCCGCCCGCGTCCCCTGACCAGCCCCCGCACCCCGAGAAGACAGCACCTGATGAGCACTGAGAACCAGCCCGTCGCCGACCGCGACCTGGCCGCCGTGGCGGCCCAGCTCGGCCGCGTCCCGCGCGGTACCCGGGCCGTGGCGCACCGCTGCCCGTGCGGCAACCCGGACGTGGTGGAGACCGCCCCGCGGCTGCCCGACGGCACCCCGTTCCCCACCCTCTACTACCTGACCTGCCCCAGGGCCGCCTCGCTGATCGGCACCCTGGAGGCGGACGGGCTGATGAAGGAGCAGACCGCCCGGCTGGCCGAGGACCCGGAGCTGGCGGCCGCCTACCAGCAGGCGCACGAGGACTACATCGCGCGGCGCGACGCCATCGAGGTGCTGGAGGGCTTCCCGAGCGCCGGCGGGATGCCGGACCGGGTGAAGTGCCTGCACGTGCTGGTCGGCCACTCGCTGGCGGCCGGCGAGGGCGTCAACCCGCTGGGCGACGAGGCGCTGGCCGCGCTGGACGAGTGGTGGCGCAAGGGCCCCTGCGTCAGCGAGCAGGACATCGAGGCCGGGGTGGCCGCGCTGCGGGAGCAGCGCGAACAGGCCGAGGACCACGGCGCCGTGATCGCGGCCAAGGAGCGCAAGACGGCCGAGCGGCAGGCCAAGCGGGCCGCCGCCGAGGCCGAGGAGGGGGAGCAGTGAGCCGTACCCGGGTGGCCGCGATCGACTGCGGCACCAACTCGATCCGCCTGCTGATCGCCGATCTGGACCCGGCCACCGGGGAGATCAGCGACCTCGACCGGCGGATGCTGATCGTCCGGCTCGGCCAGGACGTGGACCGCACCGGCCGGCTGGCCCCGGAGGCGCTGGAGCGCACCTTCGCCGCCTGCCGGGAGTACGCGGCGGTCATCGCCGAGCACGGGGTGGACCCGGCGCACACCCGGTTCGTGGCCACCAGCGCCTCCCGGGACGCGGAGAACAGCGCCGACTTCACCAAGGGCGTGCGGGAGATCCTGGGCGTGGAGCCCGAGGTGGTCTCCGGCGACGAGGAGGCCCAGCTCTCCTTCACCGGCGCGACCAAGGAGCTGACCGGCTCCTCGGTCGCCGCCCCCTACCTGGTCTTCGACCTGGGCGGCGGCTCCACCGAGTTCGTGCTGGGCACCGAGCAGGTGGTCGCGGCCCGCTCGGTGGACATCGGCTGCGTGCGGCTGACGGAGCGCCACTTCGCGGGCCTGGAGGTGCCGCCGGCCGAGCGGGTCGCCGCCGCCCGGGCGGACGTCGCGGCGGCGCTGGACCTGGCCGCCGAGGCCGTGCCGCTGACCGCGGCGGCCTCGCTGGTGGGCCTGGCCGGCACCGTCACCACGGTGGCCGCCATCGCGCTCGGCCTGCCCGCCTACGACTCGGCGGTGATCCACCACGCCCGACTGACGGCGGACCAGGTGCGCGAGGTGACCGAGCGGCTGCTCGGGTCGACCCACGCCGAGCGCGCCGCGATCCCGGTGATGCACCCGGGGCGGGTGGACGTGATCGCGGCCGGGGCCCTGGTGCTGCTCTCGATCATGGAGCGGACCGGTGCCCGGGAGCTGGTGGTGAGCGAGCACGACATCCTCGACGGCATCGCCTGGAGCATCGCCGGCTGAGTCGGGAACACGGCTTTTGCCCGGCTTGCGGGGCCCCGGACGGGGCCCCGCCCGCGTGTCCCGGAAGAAACTTCGTGAATTTCTTCACATGGAGTTCCGGCCGTTCTCCGGGCCGGATCGACCGGTTCGTCCGGAATCCGGGACCGAAGGTCGTTCTCGGTGATCGGCCACTGGATCCCAGGTGCTGCTCCGGATCGGCCGACGGAATCGAAAGAAGGGCCGGGAACTGCCGCCGGGGCCGGATCGTTGCTGCTCAGCGGGGGCGTCACCGGTGATACCCCCGGGCCCTACGCCCGCGGTGCCGGTCCGGCACCGGCCGGGGGCCGGGTGGCGGCGAACTGTGGGCGGGCAGTGTAGCAGGCGGTGTCCAGAGGCTTGTGACGGGCCTCACGAAGGGTGCCGCGAGGGGTGCTGGATACTTTCGGATATGAGCACCACGGAGCGTCCTCGCATCCTCATTGTCGGCGGTGGTTACGTCGGCCTGTATGCCGCGATGCGCATCCTCAAGAAGATGCGCTACGGGGAGGCGACCGTCACGGTCGTCGACCCGCGGTCGTACATGACGTACCTGCCCTTCCTTCCCGAGGCGGCCGGCGGCAACGTCGCCCCTCGCAACCTCGTCGCGCCGCTGCGCAGCGCCCTGAAGAAGGCGGAGGTGCTCACCGGTCACGTGACCGAGGTGGACCACGCCCGCAAGGTCGCCACCATCGCGCCGCTGGCCGGCGACTCCTACGAGCTGCCCTTCGACTACCTGGTCGTCGCCACCGGCTCGGTCTCCCGGACCTTCCCGATCCCCGGCCTCGCCGAGCACGGGATCGGCATGAAGACGGTCGAGGAGGCGATCAGCCTCCGCAACCACGTCATGGCCCAGCTGGACAAGGCCGAGTCCACCACGGACGAGGCGATCCGCAGCAAGGCCCTGACCTTCGTGGTCATCGGTGGCGGCTTCGCCGGCATCGAGACGGTCGCCGAGATCGAGGACATGGCCCGCGACGCGGCCAAGCTCTACAAGACCGTCAGCCGCGACGACATGCGCTTCATCGTCGTCGAGGCGGCCAACCGGATCCTCCCCGAGATGGGTCCGGACCTGGGTCTGTGGACCAAGGAGAAGCTCGAAGAGCGCAACATCGAGATCTACATCGAGACCTCGATGGACTCCTGCGTCGACCAGCACGTGGTGCTGAAGAACGGCGTCGAGGTGGACGCGGCCACCATCGTGTGGACCGCGGGCGTCAAGCCCAACCCGGTGCTGGCCAACTTCGGCCTCCCGCTGGGCCCGCGCGGCCACGTGGACACCGCGCCGACGCTGCAGGTCCAGGGCTTCGACTACGTCTGGGCGGCCGGCGACAACGCCCAGGTGCCGGACCTCGCCGCCGGCGAGGGCGCCTGGTGCCCGCCGAACGCGCAGCACGCCGTCCGGCAGGCCGCGGTCCTCGGCGACAACGTGATCTCCGGCATGCGCGGCTTCCCGCAGGCGGAGTACAAGCACAAGAACCTCGGTGCGGTGGCCGGTCTCGGCCTGCACAAGGGCGTGGCGATCCTCTTCGGCAAGTTCAAGCTGAAGGGCCGTCCGGCCTGGTGGTTCCACCGCCTGTACCACGGCGCCATGGTCCCGACCATGAACCGCAAGATCCGGGTGTTCACGGACTGGACCCTGGCGATGTTCCTGAAGCGCGAGACGGTCGGCCTCTCGGAGATGGAGAAGCCGTACGGCGCGTTCCAGGAGGCGGCCGCCCCCGCCCCGAAGCCGGTCGCGGTCCCCGCGCAGGCCGAGGCGGACAAGGCGCTGGCCGCCAAGTAAGCAGTACCGCAGCACGCGACTGACCCCGGCACCGGACGCCGGGGTGTGAGTCGGAGGCCCTCCGCCCGGCAGCGTCGCCGGACCACGACCTCCGTGGTGCTCAGCCGGTTGTGCGACCGGGCGGAGTACATAACGCAGTAACAGGGCGAGGCGAAGGGCCTCGGCCCGGTGGTGAGGACCCACCGGGCCGAGGCCCTTCTGCATGCCCGCCGACGGCGGGTCAGGCGGCCTTGATGCTGTCCAGGATGTCCAGCTTGGCGGCCCGCCGCGACGGCCAGACCGCGGCCACCAGGCCGACCAGTCCGGCCAGCCCCAGGAACAGGGCCAGCTTGCCGAACGGCAGCACCGTGGTCAGGCCGGTCAGGTCGTTCTTCAGGGTGCCGTTCACCGCCCAGGCCAGGAAGCAGCCCAGCCCCAGTCCCAGCACCGCGCCGAACAGCGAGATCACCACCGACTCCAGCCGGACCATCCGCTTGATCCCGCCGCGGTTCAGGCCGATCGCCCGCAGCATCCCGATCTCGCGCTTGCGCTCGAAGACCGACATCGCCATGGTGTTGACCACGCCCAGGACGGCGACCAGCACCGACATGGCCAGCAGGCCGTACATCATGTTCAGCGCGAAGGAGATCTGCGAGCTGAACTGGTCGCGCAGGTCCTGCTTGGTGTCCACCTGGATCAGCGGGTTGTCGCCGCCGGCGTGCACCAGCGCCTGGCGCAGCGCACCGCTCTCGCCGCCGGTGCCCTTGACCAGCACCGTGTCGACGGACAGCTCGGCGCCGTGCCGGGTGAGCGCCTCGTTGGCCATCAGCAGGGGGTTGACCAGGTGGTTCTTGGTGAACACGCCGCCCACCGTGAGGGTGCCGGTGCTGCCGTCGGGGTAGACGGCCGGCAGGGTGGAGCCGACGGCCAGTCCGTTCGCCTTGGCCACCTCGTCGTCGACCAGCACCTGGCCCCGGCCGAGCGCGGCGGTGGAGCCCGAGGTCAGCTTCACGTGCAGCACCTGGTCGGCGGCGGCCGCGTCGATCCCGGAGACGGCCCGCGTCTTGCCGCCGACCTCGAACCAGGAGTCGGTCAGCGGCGAGCTGGCCGCCACCCCGGGGGTGTGCGCGACCTTCTCGGCGATCTCCGGTGCGACGCTCAGGCCGTTGGAGAGCTGGACCGAGTAGTCGGCCTTCATGGTGTCGGTGACCGCCCGGTCGACCACGCCGGTGACCGAGGCGCCGAGCACGGTCAGCGCGCTGACCAGGGTCAGCCCGATGGTCAGGGCGGCCGCGGTGGCGGCGGTGCGGCGCGGGTTGCGCACCGCGTTCTGCCGGGCCAGCTTGCCGGAGACGCCGAACACCCGGCCCAGCACCGGGCCGACCAGCGCGATCAGCGGGCGGGAGAGCAGCGGGATCAGCACGAAGGTGCCGATCAGCGCGAACACCGCCCCGCCGGCCACCCACCACTTGCCGGCGGAACCGGCCGAGGAGCCCCACAGGATCAGCGCCGTGCCGCCGCCGGCGATCACCGCGCCCACGCTGTTGCGCACCACCAGGCTCTTCTGGGAGCTGGGCAGGTCACCGCTGCTCATCGCGGCCACCGGGGGGATCCGGGCGGCCCGCAGGGCGGGCAGCACCGCCGAGACCACGGTGACCAGCACACCGGTGAGGACCGCGGCCAGGACGGTGGCCGGGCTGATCACCAGCGGACCGGAGGGCGTGTTGCCGCCGGCCAGCGAGCCCATCAGCGACTGCAGCCCGGCGCCGATCCCGATGCCGGCCAGCAGGCCGGCCACCGAGGCGAGCGAGCCGATCAGCAGCGCCTCCGCCAGCACCGAGCCGGTGACCTGGCGCCGGCTGGCACCGATCGCCCGCATCAGGGCGAGCTCCCGGGTGCGCTGGGCGATCAGCATGGTGAAGGTGTTGGCGATGATGAAGACGCCGACGAAGAGCGAGATGCCGGCGAAGGCCAGCAGCATCGTGCGCATGCCGCTGAGCGAGGAGCCGATGTCGGCCTTCTCCTGGTCCTGCAGCTGCTGGGCGGTCCTGGCGGTGATCGCGTCGGAGTTCGGCAGCGCGTGCAGCACCTCGGTCAGCAGCGCGTCCTGGCTGCTGCCGGGCGCGCCGATGACCTCGATCCGGTTGAACTGGCCGGCCGTCAGCAGCTGCTGCTGGGCGGTGGCGGTGTCGAACAGGACCAGCGGGTTGCCGGAGTTGACCGCGGGGGAGTCGGAGGTGAAGACGCCGGTCAGGGTGGTGGACAGGGCCGGGCCGTTGGTCGCCACCCGGACCGTGTCGCCCACGTGGTAGCCGCCCTTGTCGGCGGTCCTGCGGTCCAGCGCGATCTCGCCGGCGTGCTGCGGGCCGCGCCCGGCCACCATCGGGTAGCGCGGGTCCCGGCCGTCGGTGCCGGGCACGTAGTTGGAGCCGTTGGAGTCGCGGCCCTGGCCGATCGCCTTGCCGCTGCGGTCGGCGACCGCCGTGAAGCCGTCCACCACGCCGACCGCGCGGGCCACGCCGGGCAGGGCGGACAGCTGGGTCACCGTGCCCGCGCCCAGGTGCGCGGCGGCGGTGCCGGTGTGGTCGGCCGCCCTGGTGTCGTTGCCGGCGCCATGGTCGGTCACCTGGACCGAGAAGTTGGCGAAGTCCTTGGAGTAACTGTTCTTCAGGGCCGAGCCGAAGGTGTCCGAGAAGACCATGGTGCCGGCCACGAAGGCGGTACCGAGCATGACGGCCAGCGCCGTCATCAGGAGCCGGCCCTTGTGGGCGAGCACGTTGCGCAGTGCGGTGCGGTACATCAGTTGGTCCGGCCCTTCGCGTCGAAGCGGCGCATCCGGTCCAGGACGGAGTCCGCGGTGGGGGCGGCGAGCTCGTCCACGATCCGGCCGTCGGCCAGGAAGACGACCCGGTCCGCGTAGGAGGCGGCGACCGCGTCGTGGGTCACCATGACCACGGTCTGGCCGAGTTCGCGCACCGAGTTGCGCAGGAAGCCGAGGATCTCGGCGCCCGAGCGGGAGTCCAGGTTGCCGGTGGGCTCGTCGGCGAAGATGATCTCCGGACGCCCGGCCAGCGCGCGGGCGCAGGCGACCCGCTGCTGCTGCCCGCCGGAGAGCTGGGACGGACGGTGGCTCAGCCGGCCGGACAGGCCGACCGTGTCGACCACCGCGTCCAGCCAGGCCTTGTCCACCTTGCGGCCGGCGATGTCCATCGGCAGCGTGATGTTCTCCAGCGCGGTCAGCGTCGGCAGCAGGTTGAAGGCCTGGAAGACGAACCCGATCCGGTCCCGGCGCAGTTGGGTCAGCTGCTTGTCGCGCAGGCCGACCAGTTCCACCTCGCCGATGGTGGCCGAGCCGGCCGAGACCGAGTCCAGGCCGGCCATGCAGTGCATCAGGGTCGACTTGCCGGAGCCCGAGGGGCCCATGATCGCGGTGAACTCGCCCCGGTGGAACTCGACGCTCACGTCGTCCAGGGCGACCACCCTGGTCTCGCCGGCGCCGTACACCTTGCTCAGGCCAGTCGCACGGGCGGCCGCCCGCCCGGTACCGACGGCGGTCGCGGTCGTCGTGGTCATGGAGGAACTCCTTCGGTCGGCCACCGTCGCAGGGCGGCGCTTGGGGATGTCTCCATGCTCCCGGCGGCCCGGGGCCCAATTCGTCGCTCCGGCGGACGGTTGGGTCCCTGACCCCAGACCTAGGCCGGGGGCGGCTTCCTCCTCCTGCGGTATGACACGGACCCTGATGGCCGGATGGCGCTCATCGCTGGCCGAATCGCGGACAGTTCGTCAGATGGCAAGGAAACATGACAACTTCCCCGGCTGGGAACATGCGCAAGAGGGATCGGGACGACTAGGCTCAGGGGTGGCCCCGGAGCGGGGCCGGCGGTTCCGGCCCGGATGGTGGAACGCAGACACGGGCAGCTTAAAACTGCTTGGCCGCAAGGTCGTGCCGGTTCGAGTCCGGCTCCGGGCACCACAGTTCGCGTTTCGCCGGCACACCGGTCGGCGACCGCGGGCGGGGCGGGTCCCGGCCATTGCTTTACCAACACATTACCCTTGCTCCCGTGGGCGGCGCCGTGCCGCTCGTGGGAGGAAGCGCATGCGCACCAGCAACCCGGTCTTCTCGCGCGGTCCGTACGAGCGACGGTCGGCCGACCGCGCCCCGTACCTGGACGAGCGGGGTGCCGACCGGCTGGAGCAGCTCTACCGCGCCCCGGCCGCCGGCCCGGCCGCCACCGGCCGGATGACCATGGACGACGTGGTGCTGAGCACCGCGCTGAGCCTGCTGGTCCTGGTCGCGGCCGCCGCCGCCGCCTGGGTCGCGCTGCCCGCCGGGAGCTACGGGGTCGCCGGGCTCGCGGCGCTCGCGGCCTTCGCGGTCGGCCTGGTGCTGAGCTTCCGACAGCGCGCCGCTCCGGCACTGGTGCTGCTCTACGCGGCACTGGAGGGCTTCTTCCTGGGGGCCGTGACCAAGGCACTGGAGGCGGTCTGGCCGGGCATCGCGGTGCAGGCGGTGGTGGGCACGGCGGCGGTCTTCGCCGGGATGCTTCTCGCCCACCGGGTCGGCTGGATCAAGGTGACCGCGCGGTACGCCCGGATCGGCACGGCGGTGGCCGTCGGCTTCCTGGTGCTGTTGCTGGTCAACCTGGTGGCCGGGCTGTTCGGTGCCTCGCCGGGGCTGGACTCCGGGCCGCTGGGCATCGTGGTCGGCCTGGTCGGGGTGGGCCTGGGCGCCTTCTTCCTGTCCCTGGACTTCGCCGCCGTGCAGGACGCGGTCGGCCGCGGCGCCCCGCGCGCCGAAGCCTGGCGGGCCGCCTTCGGCCTGACCCTCTCGCTGGTCTGGATCTACCTGGAACTGCTGCGCCTGATCGCCGTGCTGCGCGGCGACGACTGAGCACCGCGACGACCGGGCACGGCGGCAGGCCCTAGAGTCGACGCCATGTCAGAGACCCTCGACGCCCTCGACCTGCAGGACGCGGTCGACCAGCTGGCCGACACGTACCGGGCGATGCCGCAGAGCCGACTGCTGGGCGCGGTGCCGGGCCACGCCTCGCGGGCGGCGGCCGCGCTCGGGCTGGCCCGGGAACTGGCCGGCACCGCGCAACTGCTGGAGTTCGGACCGGACGCGCCGCCGCGGGAGATCCCCGAGGCCGGGGCGTTCGCGGTGGGGGACCAGCTGGCGGTGGCCGGACACGACCTCGCGGCCGCGCTCGGTGCGCTCGCCCCCGACGCGGCGGTGCGCACACGCGACGGCGCCCACCGCGGTGCGGCCGAACTCCTGGCGGAGGCGGTCGCGGCGGTGGGCGCCGTCGCTGCGTGCTGTTCCTGAGCGTTCCCCCGGGCGGCGTGGGTCAGATGCTGGCCACCACCCGGTCGGCCAGCACGTAGACGGTCTCCTCGTCGGTGGAGAAGGTCAGCGAGTAGGAGCCGGAGAACCGCGAGCCGCCCAGCAGCCGCACGTCCTCGCCGGCCCGGACCGCGTCGATCAGCCGGTAGGCCGCCTCGCGGTCGCCGGGGGCCACGCAGAGCGTGGTGCCGTCGGCGAAGGCGTAGACGTCCAGGGTGCCCAGCGGGCCCGGGCGCACGTCGGTCAGCGCGATCCGGTCCTCGGCCAGCATCGTGAGCCGGGTGTCGGTCCACTCGCGGGAGGGGGCCGGGCTGGGCACGAAGTCCGGGTGCGAGGGGTGGCGGCGCGGGTCGGGCGCGGGGGCCGGCTCGGCGGCCGCCTCCTGCTCCGGGTCGAGCAGCCCGGCCTCCAACCCGGTCGCGGCCAGGTCGGCCTCGCGGCGGGCCCGCTGGTCGCCCTCGCCGCCCTGGCCGGGCGCGCCCGGGGCGCTGGGGTGGCCGGCGGCGCCGGCGGCGGCCAGCGTGCCGCTGTCGTTGATCATCTCCTCCAGCGCCGAGCGCAGCGCCTCGCCGAAGGCCGGGTCCATGGTGCCCGCGTTGTCGGCGGCCTCACCCGGACCGGTCGGGCGGGGGAAGAAGAGCGGCCAGTTCTCCACCGGGCCCAGGCCCTGCAGGCCGCTCAGGCCGTGCGCCAACTCGCCCGGGGCGCCGGGGAAGGGCGTGTCCAGCAGCAGGTCGTCCTCGGCGGCCCGGGCCTCCTGCTCGGCCCAGAACGCGCGCGCCTCGCTGATCTCCCGCTCGCGGTCGGCGGCCAGCGCCTCGGTGACGGCGCGGCGTATCGCCGTCTCGTCCAGGGTGTTGGCCTCCGCGGCGCCCAACCGGCGGCGCAGGGCGCGCAACTGGAGCAGCACGGTGGTCGTGGCGGCGATCAGGACCAGCAGCAGGGTGACATACACGGCGCTCACGGAACGTACTCCTTGCACGGAGTGGAACGGGGGAACATCTCCACACTGCCGCATGGGTGGCTGGTACTGCAGGGGAAGATGTCCGTTTTGTCCGTGACGTTCGTCATTGTCCGAAAACCCGGATGCCCCCTGGTGTACGCTGCGCTGTTACTCGACTCCATGGGGTGGAAATCGGTGCCCGGGGAAACGAGTTGGGGGCCGGTCCGCACACGGTGGTGCGGATCGGCCCCCAGCTACGCAGGGTGACGATCGGCCGGGACGGTCGGCCGGTCGGTCAGCTGAGGCGCTCGATCACCATCGCCATGCCCTGCCCGCCGCCGACGCACATGGTCTCCAGACCGAACTGCTTGTCGTGCCACTGCAGCGAGTTGATGAGCGTGGTGGTGATCCGGGCGCCGGTCATGCCGAAGGGGTGGCCGATCGCGATCGCGCCGCCGTTGACGTTCAGCTTGTCCAGGTCGACGCCCAGGTCGCGGTAGGACGGGATCACCTGGGCCGCGAAGGCCTCGTTGATCTCGACCAGGTCGATGTCGCCGATGGTCAGCCCGGCCCGCTCGAGCGCCTGGCGGGAGGCCTCCACCGGGCCGTAGCCCATGATCTCCGGGGAGAGCGCCGAGACGCCGGTGGAGACCACCCGGGCCAGCGGCGTGATGCCCAGCTCGCGCGCCTTGGTGTCGGACATGATCACCAGGGCCGCGGCGCCGTCGTTCAGCGGGCAGCAGTTGCCCGCGGTGACCGTGCCGTCGGGGCGGAAGACCGGCTTGAGGCCCTGCACGGCCTCCAGCGTCACCCCGGCCCGCGGGCCGTCGTCGGTGCTGACCACGGTGCCGTCCGGCAGCGTGACCGGGGTGATCTCGCGCTCCCAGAAGCCGGCCTTGATGGCGGCCTCGGCCAGGTTCTGCGAGCGGACGCCGAACGCGTCCTGGTCGGCCCGGGTGACGCCCTTGAGCGCGGCCAGGTTCTCCGCGGTCTGGCCCATCGCGATGTAGGCGTCCGGCAGCAGGCCGTCCTCGCGCGGGTCGTGCCACTCGCCGCCGCCCTCGGCGGCCCGGTGGGCGGTGCGCGCCACGGCCTCGTCGAAGAGCGGGTTCTGGGTGTTCGGCATGCCGTCCGAGGTGCCGTTGATCGAGCGGGAGACCGTCTCGACGCCGGCCGAGACGAAGACGTCGCCCTCGCCGGCCTTGATCGCGTGCAGTGCCATCCGGGTCGTCTGCAGCGAGGAGGAGCAGTAGCGGGTGATCGTGGTGCCGGGCAGGTAGTCCATGCCCATCTGCACCGCGACGATCCGGGCCAGGTTGTGGCCCTGCTCGCCGCCGGGCAGGCCGCAGCCCAGCATCAGGTCGTCGATCTGGCGCGGGTCCAGCTGCGGGACCTTGGCCAGCGCGGCCTGGATGATGTGCGCGGTCAGGTCGTCCGGGCGGACGTCCTTGAGCGAGCCCTTGAAGGCGCGGCCGATCGGCGAACGGGCGGCGCTGACGATGACGGCTTCGGGCATGACGGCTCCTTGAGGCTCTCCGAGGGCTACAGAGAGGAAGTTACTCCCAAGTAGCGCGGGCGTCACCTGCCTCCGCGTGTGAGCTGGCCGACGCGGCGGGTCCGGTGGGCGGGGCGTCGGCGGGCGCCTCGGGAGCGGGTTCGCCCGGAGTGGGCAGGCCGAGCCGCAGCCGGTGCTTGACCAGTGCCCAGCGCCGGCCGCCGGCCCCGTCGGCGGCCGACGCCACCTCGGTGCCGGAGCTGCCCGCCGCGGTGGCCGCCGCGACCGCCATCGGCAGCACCGCCTCGCGCCGGCCCGGCTCCGCCACGGCCGCCTCGGGCCACAGGTCCAGCGCCGCGCAGACGGTCGGCAGCACCGCCATCGCGGCGGTGGCGTAGCCCTGGGCGGAGGGGTGGAAGCGGTCCGAGGCGAACATCTCCGGGCGGGCCGCGAACTCCGGGCCGAGCAGCGAGCCCAGCGACACCGTGCGCCCGCCGGCCTCCACCACCGCGATGGTCTGCGCCGCCGCCAGCTGCCGACTGACCCGCCGGGCCACCCAGCGCAGCGGCGGGTGCACCGGCTTGATGGTGCCCAGGTCCGGGCAGGTCCCGACCACCACCTCGCAGCCGAGCGTGCGCAGGTCCCGGACCGCCTCGCCGACCAGCCGCACCGCCTGCGCGGCGGGGGTGTGCCGGGTGACGTCGTTGGCGCCGATCATGATCACCGCCACGTCCGGGTCGGCCGCCGCGGCCAGTCGCACCTGGCGGGCCAGGTCGTGCGAGCGGGCGCCGGACACCGCCACGTTCACCAGCCGCACCCGGCGCTCGGCCACCGAGGCCAACCCCGCCGCCAGCAGCGCCCCCGGGGTCTCGCGGGCCCGCCGCACCCCGAGGCCGGCGGCCGTGGAGTCGCCGAGGAAGGCCAGCACCAGCGGCTCCTCGCCGTCCAGCGCCGGGTCGGCGAAGTCGTCCCCGTACACCCCGTCGGCCTTCGGCGGGTGGCCGTCCAGCACGCCGACGGCGCGCACCGCCAACCGGCTCTCGGTGATCAGGACCCCGGCCAGGCCCACCCCCAGCAGGCCGAGCCCGCCCCCGCCGTAGGCCGCGGCCGTGGCGATCCGGCGGGCGACCCGGGCTCTCGATTGCTGCGCTCCCGGCATTGGACGACCCCCTTCGCGTGCGCTGTGCTGCCCTGTCCTGGTCCTGCCCGTCCTCGTGCTGCCCGTCCTCCTGCAACGCTGGAGAGTCTGGTTCGCAGTCCCGGTGGCTGCATACCCCTGGACACCTGGGCGCTACCGGAGGGGATCGGCCATCTGGCGCCATAGGCTTGGATCACCGAAGGAAACGACATGGCCACAGACCGGGAGGACCCCCGTGCGGTACCACAATTCGATCATCGATCTGGTCGGTGACACCCCGCTGGTGAAGCTCAGCAAGGTCGCCGAGGGCATCTCCGCGACCGTGCTGGCGAAGGTCGAGTACTTCAACCCCGGCGGCTCGGTCAAGGACCGCATCGCGCTGCGCATGATCGAGGCGGCCGAGGCGTCCGGCGCGCTCAAGCCCGGCGGCACCATCGTCGAGCCGACCTCCGGCAACACCGGGGTGGGCCTGGCGATCGTGGCCCAGCAGAAGGGCTACAAGTGCATCTTCGTCTGCCCCGACAAGGTGTCCACCGACAAGATCAACACGCTTCGGGCCTACGGCGCCGAGGTGGTGGTCTGCCCGACCGCGGTCGCCCCGGAGCACCCGGACTCCTACTACAACGTCTCCGACCGCCTGGTCCGGGAGACCCCGAACGCCTGGAAGCCGGACCAGTACTCGAACCCGGACAACCCGGCCTCGCACTACCACTCCACCGGTCCGGAGCTGTGGGAGCAGACCGAGGGGAAGATCACCCACTTCGTCGCGGGCGTGGGCACCGGCGGCACCATCTCCGGCACCGGCCGCTACCTGAAGGACGCCTCCGGCGGCAAGGTCCAGGTGATCGGCGCCGACCCGGAGGGCTCGGTCTACTCCGGCGGCACCGGGCGCCCCTACCTGGTCGAGGGCGTCGGTGAGGACTTCTGGCCCACCGCCTACGACCGCACGGTGGCCGACGAGATCGTGGCGGTCTCCGACAAGGACTCGTTCCAGATGACCCGCCGCCTGGCCAAGGAGGAGGGCCTGCTGGTCGGCGGCTCCTGCGGGATGGCCGTGGTGGCCGCGCTGGAGGTGGCCCGCCGGCTCGGCCCGGACGACGTGGTCGTGGTGCTGCTGCCGGACGGCGGGCGCGGCTACCTGTCGAAGATCTTCAACGACGACTGGATGGCCGACTACGGCTTCCTGCCCACCGCCGAGGACGAGGCCACCATCGGCGAGGTGCTGGCCCGCAAGGACGCGATCGAGCACGAGGGCATCCCGCAGTTCGTGCACATGCACCCGGGCGAGACGGTCGGCGAGGCGGTGCAGGTGCTGCGCGACTTCGGCGTCTCGCAGATGCCGGTGGTCTCGCCGGGCGCCGGGCACCCGGACATCATGGCCGGCGAGGTGATCGGCTCGGTGGCCGAGCGCGACCTGCTGGCGGCGCTGTTCAGCGGCGGCGCGCAGCTGACCGACCTGCTGGAGCAGCACATGTCGCGCCCGCTGCCGGTGGTCGGCTCGGGCGAGTCGGTGACCGGTCTGATGAGCGTGCTGGAGCAGGCGGACGCGGCCGTGGTGCTGGTGGACGGCAAGCCGCAGGGCATCGTCACCCGGCAGGACCTGCTGGCCTTCATGGCCGGCCGCGCCGCGCACTGAGGCCCGGTCGGGTCGCGCGCCGGGACCCGCTCGGGCGGCGGCCACTGACGGTTCCTCAGGAGATGTTTCAGGGAATCGTTCGTTTTCGGACCGATTGGTACACCGGCGTCACGCCCGTGCAGCACCCGGTTAACAACGGGCGGGCATCGTAGTGAGCACGGCAAGACGCCGAGCGGGACGGCAGCGGTGACCGGGAGCGGCTCCCCGGCACGGCGGTCGTCCGGACACACGGACCGGTCCTGACCCGGTGACCATGTGTCTCCCTCCGTCTGGGTGGGCGGAGGGGCCCCTCGTGGGGGTCGTCGTCGTCCCGCCCCTGGCAGCGCCAGGGTGCGGCGGCTCCCACGGCACCTCGCGCCCTCGCGGCGCGGCTTCGCGGCTCCCGGGTGGGGGAGCGTGGCGGAGCACCAGCAGGGCCGGCCCCGGTCTTCGGGGCCGGCCCTGGCTTCGCTCACCGGGGCCGTTCTCGCCTACGCTTCGCCCCATGACCAGCACCGAGAACCTCAGCGCCGACTCCGACGCCCCCCGCTACGTCCGGCTCAGCATCGAGCTGATCGCCGAGATCACCGACGAGGCCGCCCTCAAGGCCGCCGCGCTGGCCCAGGTCGAGGCCGACGAGTACCTGGACGACGACGAGCGCGTCCAGTCCGCCGAGGCCATCGAGGTCGACCCGTCCGGCTCGCTCGCCCACTTCATCGACCCGGTCGCGCTGCTCGGCGACGTGCCGGGCATCGAGCTGACCCAGGCCACCTGGGAGTCGGCGCAGGTCGCCTTCGACCCGGAGGAGGACAGCTTCGAGTTCGAGGTCGAGTAGTCCTCGGAGTCCGTCCTCGGAGTCCGCGGCCGAGGTCGAGCAGTCCGCCCGCTCCCCGCACGTACCGCCCAGTGGCACATCACTGGGCGGTATGTCCATTTCTGGCAGCATCTTTCATCTTCTCGTACGATCTGATCCTCTTCGTGGAACTGCTCATATCGGGACATGCATCTCTATATCCGACATGACGGTTCGGGAGTCGGCAGCAGGGAGACGGAAGATGACGCCACAGCAGGAGCGAGCGGTGGTCGACGGCCCGTCCGGGGGGAGTTGGAGCCGGCGCGGGATGCTGACCGGGCTGCTCGGCGCCCCGGTGCTGCTGCTGGCGGCCTGCGGCGGGGCGGACGGGCGCGGCGGCCAGGGCAAGGGCGGGCCGGCGGCCGGCGGGGGCGGCGCGCCGCGCAGCTCGGCCGCCGTGATCACGGTGACGCCCGCCGACGGGACCACCGGCGCCGCGTTCACCGCGCCGGTCACGGTCAGCGTGGCGGCCGGGACGCTCGACTCGGTCAGGGTCACCGACCCCACCGGCCGTGAGATACCCGGCCGGCTCGCACCGGACGGGGCGAGCTGGACCACCACCGCACCGCTGGCCAGCGCCACCCGCTACACCGTGGCCGCGGTCGCCGCCGACAAGGACCGGATCACCGCGGACGCCTCCAGCGCCTTCACCACCGCCACCCCCGCCAAGACCTTCACCGCCACCTTCACCCCCGAGGACGGCTCCACGGTCGGGGTCGGGATGCCGGTCTCGATCACCTTCAGCACCCCGGTCACCGACCGCAGGGCGGTGCAGCAGGCGATCACCGTGGTCGCCGAACCGGGCGTCGAGGTGGTCGGCCACTGGTACTCCAGCACCCGGCTGGACTTCCGCCCCGCGCAGTACTGGGCCAAGGGCACCCGGGTCACCCTCCGGCTGCGGCTCAAGGACGTGCAGGGCGCGCCCGGTGTCTTCGGCACCCAGTCCAAGGACGTCGCCTTCACGATCGGCCGCTCCCAGACCTCCCTCGCCGACCTCTCCGCCGGCACCCTCACGGTCACCACCGACGGCCGGGTCAGCGCGGTCTACCCCGTGATCGGCGGCGGGCCCGACCACCGCACCTGGGGCGGCCGGATGGTGATCTCCGAGCAGTTCACCCAGACCCGGATGAACTCCGCCACCGTCAACCTCGGTGACGAGTACGACATCCCCGACGTGCCGCACGCCCAGCGCCTGACCGCCTCCGGCACCTTCGTGCACGGCAACTACTGGTCCCCCCGCACCGCCTTCGGCCACGCCAACCTCAGCCACGGCTGCATCGCCCTGCGCGACGTCCAGGGCGCCGGCGACCCCACCACCGACGCCGCCAGGTTCTACGCCTCCTCCCTCCCCGGCGACGTGGTCGAGGTCGTCAACAGCGGCGACCGCACCGTCGACGCCGCCAACGGCCTGGGCGACTGGAACCTGACCTGGGCGGACTGGACCGCGGGCAGCGCGATCTGACGCAGCGGCGGCCACGGGCCCGGCCCGCAGCATCCGCCCGGCCGGGGGCGGTCAGCCGTCCGTCCGGGCAGGGACTCCGCCGTGCCACTAGTCTCGGGCGTATGACTGAGCACCAGCACCCTCAGGGCTTCGAGACCCTCGCCATCCACGCGGGGCAGGAAGCGGACCCCCGTACCGGGGCGGTCGTCCCGCCGATCTACCAGGTGTCCACGTACAAGCAGGACGGCGTCGGCGGGCTGCGCGGCGGCTACGAGTACAGCCGCTCGGCCAACCCCACCCGCACCGCGCTGGAGGAGTGCCTGGCGGCACTGGAGGGCGGGCAGCGCGGGCTGGCCTTCGCCTCCGGCCTGGCCGCCGAGGACACCCTGCTGCGCACCGTCCTCAAGCCGGGCGACCACATCGTGATCCCCAACGACGCCTACGGCGGCACCTTCCGGCTCTTCAGCAAGGTGCTCGCCCGCTGGGGCGTGAGCTTCGACGTGGCCGACACCCAGCACCCGGAGAAGGTGCGCGAGGCGCTCAAGCCCACCACCAAGGCGGTCTGGGTGGAGACCCCGTCCAACCCGCTGCTCGGCATCACCGACATCGCCGCGGTGGCCCAGGTCGCGCACTCCGCCGGCGCCCTGCTGGTGGTGGACAACACCTTCGCCAGCCCCTACCTGCAGCAGCCGCTCGCCCTCGGCGCCGACGTGGTGGTGCACTCCACCACCAAGTACATGGGCGGCCACTCGGACGTGGTCGGCGGCGCGCTGGTCGCGGCGGACGCGGGCCTGGGCGAGGAGCTCGCCTACCACCAGAACGCGATGGGCGCGGTGTCCGGCCCGTTCGACGCCTGGCTGGTGCTGCGCGGGATCAAGACCCTGGGCGTGCGGATGGACCGGCACAGCGCCAACGCCGAGCAGATCGTCGCGCTGCTGTCCCGCCACCCCAAGGTGACCCAGATCTTCTACCCGGGTCTGGCCTCGCACGCCAACCACGAGGTGGCCGCCAAGCAGATGAAGGCCTTCGGCGGCATGGTCTCGTTCCGGGTCGAGGGCGGCGAGGAGGCGGCGGTCGAGGTCTGCAACCGGGCCAGGCTGTTCACCCTGGGCGAGTCGCTGGGCGGCGTGGAGTCGCTGATCGAGCACCCGGGCCGGATGACCCACGCCTCGGTGGCCGGCTCGCTGCTGGAGGTGCCGGCCGACCTGGTCCGGGTCTCGGTGGGCATCGAGTCCGCCGACGACCTGGTGGCCGACCTGGCGCAGGCCCTCGGCTGACCTCGCCGAGCGGCCCGACCAGCCGTCAGACGGGCGCTCCGGCACGGCCGGAGCGCCCTAGGCTGACCCCATGGACCACTGGCCGATCACCCTCGACGACGTGCGCGGTGCGCAGAAGATGCTGGCCGGGGTGGCCCGGGTCACCCCGATGGAGAGCAGCCGCCACCTGGCCGCGCTGATCGGTGCCCCGGTCCACCTCAAGTGCGAGAACCTGCAGCGCACCGGCTCGTTCAAGCTGCGCGGCGCCTACCTGCGGATCGCCGGGCTGACCCCGGTGCAGCGGGCCGGCGGGGTGGTGGCCGCCAGCGCCGGCAACCACGCGCAGGGCGTGGCGCTGGCCGCGTCGCTGCTGGGCGTGCACTCCACCGTCTTCATGCCGCGCGCCGCCCCGCTGCCCAAGGTGGCCGCCACCCGCGACTACGGCGCCGAGGTGCGGCTGCACGGCGCCACCGTGGACGAGGCGCTGGCCGCCGCGCAGCGGTTCGCCGAGACGAGCGGGGCGGTCTTCATCCACCCCTTCGACCACGTGGACGTGGTCACCGGCCAGGCCACCGTGGGCCTGGAGATCCTGGAGCAGTGCCCGGAGGTGCGCACCATCCTGGTCGGGGTGGGCGGCGGCGGGCTGCTGGCCGGGATCGCCGCCGCGGTGAAGCCGCTGCGCCCGGACGTGCGGGTGGTGGGGGTCCAGGCGGCCGGCGCGGCGGCCTACCCGCCCTCGCTGGCGGCGGGCCGCCCGGTCACCCTGCCGTCGTTCCAGACCATGGCCGACGGGATCATGGTCGGCCGTCCGGGTGACATCCCGTTCGAGCTGGTCAACCAGTTGGCCGACGGGGTCCGCACGGTCACCGAGGAGTCCCTCTCGCGGGCCCTGCTGCTGGCGCTGGAACGGCTCAAGCTGGTGGTCGAGCCGGCCGGGGCGAGCCCGATCGCGGCCCTGCTGGAGCATCCGGGCGCCTTCGAGGGCCCGGTGGTCGCGGTGCTCTCGGGCGGCAACATCGACCCGCAGCTGATGCAGCGGGTGCTGCGGCACGGGCTGGCCGCGGCCGGCCGCTACCTCTCGCTGCGGGTGCGCCTGACCGACCGTCCGGGCGCGCTGGCCAACCTGCTGGGCGTGCTCACCGCGGTGGACGCCAACGTGCTGGACGTGGCGCACGTGCGCACCGACCCGGCGCTCGGCCTGCTGGAGGTCGAGGTGGACCTGCACCTGGAGACCAAGGGGCCCGAGCACTGCCTCGCGGTGGTGGGTGAGTTGGGTGATGCGGGCTATGTCGTCTCGCGTTAGGTTCGAACGGACCGCACCAGTTCGGAGGAACGCAGATGGCTCCAGCCGTCCAGGCCGAGAACCTGGTCAAGACCTTCGGTGACGTGCGGGCGCTCGACGGCGTCAGCCTGGACGTCCCCGAGGGCACCGTGCTCGGCCTGCTCGGGCCCAACGGTGCCGGCAAGACCACCACCGTGCGGGTGCTCACCACGCTGCTGCTGCCGGACTCCGGCCGTGCCACGGTGGCCGGGGTGGACGTGCTCAAGCACCCCAACCGGGTGCGCAGCCTGATCGGCCTGTCCGGCCAGTACGCCGCGGTGGACGAGTACCTGACGGGCCGTGAGAACCTGCAGATGGTCGGCGAGCTCTACCAGATGAGCGCCCGGGACGCGAAGGCCAGGGCCCGCGAGCTGCTGGAGTGGTTCAACCTCGCCGACGCCGCCGACCGCACGGCCAAGACCTACTCCGGCGGCATGCGCCGCCGCCTCGACCTGGCCGCCGCGCTGGTGGTCCGGCCGCCGGTGATGTTCCTGGACGAGCCGACCACCGGACTGGACCCGCGCAACCGCCTGGCGCTGTGGGAGGTGATCGAGACCCTGGTCGAGCAGGGCACCACCCTGCTGCTCACCACCCAGTACCTGGAGGAGGCGGACCGGCTGGCCCACGACATCGCCGTGGTGGACCACGGCCGGGTGATCGCCCGGGGCACCGCCGACCAGCTCAAGGCGCAGATCGGCGGCGAGCGGGTGGAGCTGGTGGTGCACGACCGGGACCTGATCGCCACCGCCGTGGAGGCGCTGAAGGGCTTCGCGGTCGGCGACCCCAGCGTGGAGCGGAACACCCGGAAGATCACCATCCCGGTCAGCGGCGGTGCCCGGGTGCTGGCCGACGTGATCCGCGAGCTGGACGCGCGCCGGATCACCATCGACGACATCGGCCTGCGCCGCCCGACCCTGGACGACGTCTTCCTCTCGCTCACCGGGCACGCCACCACCGCCGCGGACGAGGAGAACGGCCAGGACGAGAACGCGGAGGCGAAGTGATGACGACTGCCACCGAGCACGCGATCGGCGCGGCGGTCCCGCGCCAGCGCCGCGGCCTGGCCGCGATGGCGCACGACTCCTGGGTCGTGGCCCGCCGGAACCTGCGCCGGATGCTGCGGATCCCCGAGATCGTGGTGTTCGGGCTGCTGCAGCCGGTGATGTTCGTGCTGCTCTTCTCGTTCGTGATGGGCGGCGCGATCACCATCCCGATGGCGGGGGCCAGCTCGAAGATCTACACGCAGTTCCTGATGGCCGGCATCTTCGCCCAGACCGTCACCTTCGCGGTGGCCGGCGCCTCGGCCGGGATCGCGGAGGACATGACCAAGGGGCTGGTGGACCGGTTCCGCTCGCTGCCGATGACCCGCTCGGCGGTGCTGGTCGGCCGCACCCTGGCGGACCTGGTGCAGACCGCCTTCACCCTGCTGGTGCTGGCCCTGGTGGCGCTCGCGGTGGGCTGGCGGATCCACAACGGGGTGCCCAGGATGCTGGTCGCCTTCGGGCTGCTCCTGCTGCTGGGCTACGCCTTCTCCTGGATCGGCGCGCTGATCGGGCTCTCGGTGCGCAGTCCGGAGGCGGCCACCTCGGCGGGGCTGATCTGGCTCTTCCCGCTGACCTTCATCTCCAACGCCTTCGTGCCGATCTCCAGCATGCCGGGCTGGCTGCAGCCGATCGCCTACTGGAACCCGTTCAGCGCCACCGTGCAGGCCTGCCGCAACCTGTTCGGCAACCAGATCGGACCGGTGGCCGACTCCTGGCCGATGCAGCACGCCTACGGCGTGTCGGTGGTCTCCTCGCTGCTGGTGCTGGCGGTCTTCTCCTGGCTCTCGGTGCGCAAGTACCGGTCGGCGGCCGGCTGACCGCCCGGCCCCGGGTGTGCCGAAGGGCCCCGCTCCGACCGGAGCGGGGCCCTTTCGCGGCTGTGCGGGCCGTCAGCCGACGTACGGCTTGGCCGCCACGATCTTGACCGTGGACTTCTTGCCGTTGGGCAGCTCGTAGGTGGCGTCCTCGTCGACCTTCTTGCCGTTGATCGCCTGGCCGAGCGGCGACTGCGGCGAGTAGACGTCCAGGTCGTCGCCGGCCACCTCGCGCGAGCCGAGCAGGAAGGACATGGTGTCGTCCAGGTCGCCGTCGAAGGCGACGGTCACGACCATGCCGGGGGCCACCACGCCGGAGTCCGCCGGGGCCTCGCCGACCTTGGCGCGCTCCAGCAGCTGTGTCAGCTGGCGGATCCGCAGCTCCATCTTGCCCTGCTCCTCGCGGGCGGCGTGGTAGCCGGCGTTCTCCTTGAGGTCGCCCTCCTCGCGCGCCTGCTCGATCTTCTGGGTGATCTCGGAGCGGGCGGGGCCGGTCAGGTACTCCAGCTCGTCCTTGAGCTTGTCGTAGCCGGATTGAGTGAGCCAGGTCACGTTCTCGCTGGTCTGGGTCACGGGAGCTCCTCGTCGGTGCTGGGCGTTGCTGCTTCGGGTACTGCCAGGGGTTACTACAAAGGAACGCCCGCTTCCGGAGTCTTCGGGCCGGAAGGGGCGAAACCACGAGCCTAACAACCTCCGGCCGCCGACGGGAGTGCTGTTGGCGGCGCGTTAACGGTCCGTTTGAGGAGAACTGCCCGCCGAGCGGGCCCGCCATGCCGGAACCGGGCCGGTCGCGGGACTACTTCGCCGCCGTACAGCCCAGCAGCTCGGCGGTGGTGCCGCGGGCGGTGGTGCGGATGGTGACCACCTGGACGAAGCTGGTGCCCCCGGACGGGACCGGGACGTCCAGCTGGCCGACCACCGTGCCGTCGGCGGCCTGCGAGCGGATCGTGCAGCTGCCGGCCGTGCCGGAGCTCTTGGTCACCGAGAGCTGGGCCTGCACCGCGCTGTCCGAGACCACCTGGAACTCGGGCACGGTGCCGTTCAGCCGGCTCTCGCGCAGCAGGTAGGAGCCGCCGAGCCAGGCGACCAGGCCGACCACCAGCACGGCGAGCACCGCGCCGACCCGCTTCAGCGTGCGGTCCGCCTGGGCGTCGCTGCGGCCGCCGTAGCGGCCCTCGGGCGGCGCGCTCGGGCGGGTTTCGCTGCTCGCGGTCATGCGGATCAGTCCTCGGGAATGTGCGGGGCTTCCAGTCCGTCACTATAGGGGGGCGGTGCTGAGCACCTCGAAGCTGAGCCCCCACCATGCGAGCCCGGACATTCCCGGAAGGAACCAGGCGTTGACTGAGCAGTTGCGGCTGATGGCGGTGCACGCGCACCCGGACGACGAGTCCAGCAAGGGTGCGGCCACCATGGCCATGTACGTCGCCCAGGGCGTGGAGGTGCTGGTGGCCACCTGCACCGGCGGGGAGCGCGGCTCTGTGCTCAACCCGAAGCTCCAGGGCAAGCCGGAGATCGAGGAGAACATCCACGAGGTCCGGCGCAAGGAGATGGACAGGGCGCGCGAGATCCTCGGCGTCGGGCAGGCCTGGCTCGGCTTCGTCGACTCCGGGCTGCCGGAGGGCGACCCGCTGCCGCCGCTGCCCGAGGGCTGCTTCGCGCTGCAGGAGGTCGAGGCGGCGGCCGAGCCGCTGGTGCGCCTGATCCGCGAGTTCAAGCCGCAGGTGATCACCACCTACGACGAGAACGGCGGCTACCCGCACCCCGACCACATCATGACCCACAAGATCACCATGCACGCCTTCGACGCGGCCGGTGACCCCGACGCCTACCCGGAGGCGGGCGAGCCCTGGCAGCCGCTGAAGCTGTACTACAACCACGGCTTCCCGATGGGCCGGATCCGCGCCCTGCACGCCTACCTGACCGAGCACGGGCAGGAGTCCCCGTACGGCGAGTGGATCGCCGGCTGGGAGAAGAGCGGCCGCGCCGAGCGCGAGATCACCACCCGGGTGGAGTGCGCGGACTGGTTCCCGACCCGGGACGCGGCGCTGATCGCGCACGCGACCCAGATCGACCCGGACGGCCCGTGGTTCCGGGTCCCGCTGGACGTGCAGCGCGAGGTCTGGCCGACCGAGGACTACGAGCTGGCCCGTTCGCTGGTCGACACCGACCTGCCGGAGAGCGACCTGTTCGCCGGCCTGCGGGCGGTCAGCCTGGCCGGCGAGGCCAAGTAGCAGCGGGTCCGGGCCGCCCCGTGGACGGCCCGGACCCGACACACCCCACCCCGGTGAGCTGATCACCAAGGGGCCGGGTCACCATGGAGGCATGAGCGCCTCTGTGAACCTCACCCGTGCCGCCGTGAGCCTGGCGGTGGACGACGCCAAGGTCACCCCCGGCCTGCTGGGCTTCGTGGTCTTCGCCGTGCTCGGCGTCGCCACCTGGTTCCTGCTGAAGTCGATGAACTCCCGGTTCAAGAAGATCGACTTCGCCGAGGAGCCGGAGGCTCCCAAGGAGTAGTCCGCCGGTGGGCGGTCAGCGCGCGCGGTGCGCGCTGATCAGCTCGGCGTACCGGCGGCCGCTGCGCTTGACGGTGCGGCGCTGGGTCGCGTAGTCCACGTGCACCAGCCCGAACCGCTTGTCGTAGCCGTACGCCCACTCGAAGTTGTCCAGCAGCGACCAGGCGAAGTAGCCGGCCAGCGGCGCGCCCTTGGCGACCGCGCGGGCGCAGGCGGCCAGGTGCTGCTCCAGGTAGGCGGTGCGCTCGGCGTCCTCGACCCGGCCGTCGGCGGTGACGGTGTCCTGGTAGGCGGCGCCGTTCTCGGTGACGTAGAGCTTGCGCACGCCGTAGTCCTCGGTCAGCCGCAGCAGCAGCTCCTCCAGGCCGGGCGCGTGCACCTCCCAGTCCATCGCGGTGTGCTCGGGGTTGGGCCCGCGCAGCTGGCGGAACCGCGGCACCGGCCCGGTCGGGTCGTCGGCGACGATCTGGCGGAAGTAGTAGTTCAGCCCGACCCAGTCGAGCGGCGCCGAGATCAGCTCCAGGTCGCCGTCCCGGACCGGCAGGTCGACCCCGTAGAGGTCGACCATGTCCTGCGGGTAGCCGCGGCCCAGCACCGGGTCCAACCACCAGCGGTTGATGTGCCCGTCGGCCCGCCGGGCGGCGGCCAGGTCGGCGGGCGAGTCGCTGGCCGGCTCGATGGAGCTCAGGTTGTTGACGATGCCGATCTGCGCGCCGGGCACCGCGGCCCGCAGCGCCTGCACCGCCAGGCCGTGGCCCAGGTGCAGGTGGTACGAGGTGCGCACGGCCGCGGTCAGGTCGCGCCAGCCGGGGGCCATGCTGCCCTCCAGGTGACCGATCCAGGAGGAGCAGAGCGGCTCGTTCAGGGTGCACCAGTTGGTCACCCGGTCGCCGAGCTTCTCGGCCACCACCGCGGTGAACTCGGCGAACCGCTCGGCGGTGGCGCGCTCGGGCCAGCCGCCGCGGTCCTGCTGGGCCTGCGGCAGGTCCCAGTGGTACAGCGTGGGGAACGGGGTCATCCCGCGCTCCAGCACGGCGTCCACCAGCCGGTCGTAGAAGGCCAGGCCGGCGGGGTTGACCGTGCCGTCGGCCAGCGGCACCACGCGGGGCCAGGCGATCGAGAACCGGTAGGAGTCCAGGCCCAGTTCGCCGGCCAGCGCGAGGTCCTCGGGCCAGCGGTGGTAGTGGTCGCAGGCGGTGTCGCCGGTGTCCCCGTTGGCGACCTTCCCGGGGGTGTGCGAGAAGGTGTCCCAGATCGAGGGGGCCCGGCCGTCCTCGCCCGCGGCCCCTTCGATCTGGTAGGCGGCGGTCGCCGCACCCCACCGGAAGTCGGACGGCAGCGCGTCGAGGTCAGTCACGGAGAGCCTTTCGTGGAGAGGGGTCTGACGGTTCGTCACTTGACGGCTCCGGCGGTCAGTCCGGCCACCAGGTAGCGCTGCAGCAGCAGGAAGCCGGCCACCACGGGGAGGCTGACCACCAGCGAGGCGGCCATCACCTGGTTCCAGTACACGTCGGTCTGGGTGGCGTAGCCCTGCAGGCCGACCGCCAGGGTGCGGGTCTCGTCGTTGGTCATGACCGAGGCGAAGAGCACCTCGCCCCAGGCGGTCATGAAGGCGTAGACGGCCACCGCGACGATGCCGGGGATCGCGGCCGGGACCACGATCTGCACCAGGGTGCGGATCGGACCGCACCCGTCCACCGCGGCCGCCTCGTCCAGGTCGCGCGGGATCGAGTCGAAGTACCCGACCAGCATCCAGATCGAGAACGGCAGCGAGAAGGTCAGGTAGGTGAGGATCAGGCCGCCGCGGCTGCCGTACAGCGCGACCCCGGTGGAGTTGCCGATGTTGACGAAGATCAGGAAGAGCGGGAGCAGGAAGAGGATGCCCGGGAACATCTGGGTGGAGAGCACGGTCACCGTGAACAGCCGCCGCCCGCGGAAGCGGTAGCGGCTGACGGCGTACCCGGCCAGCACCGCGATCAGCACCGACAGGCCGGTGGCGCTGCCCGCCACGATCAGCGAGTTGGTGAAGTAGCGGGCCAGCGGGACGGTGGACCAGATGTCCACGTACGGGCGGAGGGTCAGGTGGCTGGGCACCCAGCGCCAGGGCCCCTGGACGTCCTGCAGCGGCTTGAGCGAGGAGCTCAGCATCACGGCCACCGGGGTGAGCGTGAAGACCAGGAGCAGCAGCAGCACGACGCGGCGCAGCCAGCGGAAGGAGGCGGGCGGGTTAATCATCGGCGCCCCTGCGGCGGGTGGTGGCGAACAGGTAGACGGCCGTCACCAGCAGCAGGAAGAGCAGCAGCAGCACGGACATCGCCGAGCCGGCGCCGAAGTTCCAGGTGACGAAGGAGCTCTGGTAGATGTGGATGGAGATCAGGTCGGCGGCCTTCGGGGCCGCCTTCCCGAACAGCACGAACGGGGTGTTGAAGTCGTTGAAGGTCCACAGGAAGAGGACCAGGAGGAGCACCTGGTTCACCGGGCGCAGCGAAGGCAGGGTGATCCGGCGGATCTGCTGCCAGACGCCGGCCCCGTCGATCGCGGCGGCCTCGTAGAGCTCGCGCGGGATGTTCTGCAGCCCGGCGGTCAGGGTGAGGAAGGCGAACGGCCAGGAGCGCCAGACCGAGACGGTGAGCAGGGCGGTGAAGCTGTTGTCGCCGATCAGCCAGAACGGCTTGTCCTTCACCAGGTGGAGCTGGTCGTGCAGCACGTGGTTGATCAGCCCGGTGTCCCGCTGGAACATGAACGACCAGGTGATCACCGCAGCGAAGACCGGCAGTGCGTAGGGCAGCAGGAAGGCTGCCCGCAGCAGACCGCGACCGCGGAACGCGTCCTGCGTCATGATCGCCGCGGTCGTTCCGATCAGCCAGGACAGGCCCACCGAGAGCAGGGTGAAGGCGCAGGTCACCCAGAAGGAATTCAGCAGGGCCTGACCCACCGGGGCGTGGAAGTCCAGCGCCATCCGGTAGTTGGACAGTCCCGACCAGGGGGCGGTGGACCAGTCGCGGATGAAGAACTGGGTCAGCTGCTTGAAGCTCATCACGATCCCGGTGACCATCGGGATGAGGTGGATCAGCAGCTCGACGGCGAGTGCGGGCAGCAGGAGCAGGTAGGGCAGGGCGGCGCGGCGGCCCTTCAGCCGGTTTCGCATCATCTCGTCAGCTGGCCGGCATCTGCTGCTGGGCCTTGGTCAGCTCGGCCTTCACGGAGGCGTCGGTGACCGGCTGGCCGGCGGCAGCGGCGGCGAGCAGGTTCTTCACCGCGGTGCCGATCAGCGTCTCGAACTGGCTCTCGCTGGCCACCTGGGGCAGCGGGGCGGCGCTGTTCTGCAGCACGCCCGCCAGGGTCTTCAGCTCGGGGGTGCCGAAGGCCGCGTCGGCCTGGGCCGCCTTGACCGGGGGCAGCGAGCCGTAGGTGCCGTTGAGCTGCTTCTGCTCGTCGTCGCTGGTCATGAACTTCACGAAGTTCAACGCGCCGTCGAGGTTCTTGGTGTTCTTGAAGACGGCCAGGTTGATGCCGGCCACCATCGAGGTGACCGCCTTCGTGCCGGTGGCACCGGCCGGGGCGGGGATCGGCACGATGCCGTAGTCGTCCGGGTTCATGCCGTGCGACTTGAGGTTGGCGCCGGCCGACTGCCACATCAGCATCGCGGCCTTGCCGGTCGCGAAGTCCGTCACCGACTGGTTGGCCGCGTACTCGGCGTTGCCGGGGGCGGCGATCTTGTCGTTGGCGATGAAGTCCACGTACTGCTTGACCGCGGCGACCGCCTCGGGGCTGTCGAACTGCGGCTTGCCGGAGGCGTCGTAGAAGCCGGTGCCGTGCTGCTGGCCGAGCATGAAGGCCAGGTGCACGTTCTCCGAGACGTTGCCGCCCTCGATCGCCACGCCGTACTGCGAGCCGGTGGTCAGCTTCTTGCCGTCGGCCAGGAACTCGTCCCAGGTGGTGGGCGGGTTGGCGATGCCGGCCGCCTGGAAGAGCTTCTTGTTGTAGTAGAGGCCGTAGGCCATCGAGTAGAGCGGGACCGCGGCCGGGTCCTTGCCCGCGGCACCGGCCGAGGCGATGGTCGAGGGCAGGAACCGGTCCTTGCCGCCGATCTTGTCGAAGGTGGCCTGGTCGAACGGGAGCAGCGCACCGGTGGCCTGGAGCGAGGCGGACCAGGTGTTGCCGATGTTGAGCACGTCCGGGCCCTGGCCGGAGGCGGTGGCCGCCAGGATCCGGTTGAGCAGGTCGGACCACGGGATCACCTCGAGGTTGACCTTGATCCCGGTCTGCTGCTCGAACTTTCTCAGCTCGGGCTCCAGGACCTGCTTGTCGTTCTCCAGGCTGCTGCCCTGGTTGGAAGCCCAGTAGGTGAGCGTCTTGGGGCTGGTGTTGGAGCTGCCGGACGTGCTGGAACCGCCGCCGCAGGCGGTCGCGGTGAGCGCGATGGCGGCGGTCAGGGCGAGGGTGGCGGGGAGCCGGTGGGTTCGCATGGGGTGGGCCCCTCTCGGGCTGCGTGCGGGAACGAGGGGTGAGGGTCGCTGCTGTGAGCCACGGAACCGGTCGAACGCCAGCGTGGTCCGTAACTTCATGGCGTGATTTAACGTGTGAGAAAACCTGGCGTCAAGACCCCGTGCAAGGCAGGATTGGCGGGAAGGAGGGAGCAACCGATGGCAGAGCAGGGCAAACAGACCGTCCGCGACCTGCGGCGCGGCAGCCGGGCCACGTTGCTGCGCCACCTGTACTTCGACGGGCCGCTGAGCCGTCAGGAGTTGGGGCGCAGCAGTGGGCTGAGTGCGGGGTCGATCAGCAACGTGGTCGGCGAACTACTGGCCGAGCAGCTGGTGGAGGAGTGCGGCTCGGTCGAGTCGGACGGCGGTCGGCCGCGGATCCTGCTGCGGGTGCGGCCCGGGCTCGGCCACCTGGTCGGGGTGGACGTGGGCGAGACCCAGGTCCGGGTGGCCCTGTTCGACCTGGCGCTGACCGAGCTCGCCGCCAGCGACCACCCGCTCTCCGACTGCGGGCACGACGTGGACCACGTGGTGGAGCTGATCCTCACCGGACTGTCCGAGGTGCTGGCCGCCACCGGGGTGGCGCCGGAGACCGTGCTCGGCGTCGGCCTCGGCGTGCCGGGCGTCGTGGAGCAGGGCGACCTGCCCGGCGGTGCCGGCGTGGTGGTGCACGGGCCGACGGTCGGCTGGGACGCGGTGCCGCTCGGCCGGCTGCTGCGGGCCGGCACCGACCTGCCGCTCTTCGTGGACAACGGCGCCAAGACGCTCGGCCAGGCCGAGATGTGGTTCGGCGCCGGGCGCGGGGCCCGGCACGCGGTGGTGGCGCTGTTCGGCTCCGGCGTGGGCGCCTGCGTGATCGCCGACGGGGTGCGGTTCCGCGGCGCCACCAGCAGTGCGGGGGAATGGGGGCACACCAAGGTGCACGTGGGCGGCCGGCTCTGCAGGTGCGGCGCGCGGGGGTGCCTGGAGGCGTACGTCGGGGCCGAGGCGCTGGTCGAGCGGTGGGGTCTGGCCACGCCCGGCGGCAGCGAGAAGGCCGGGCTGACCGAGTTGCTCGCGGCGGCCCGGGCCGGCCGGCCGGACGCGGTCGAACTGCTCGACGAGGCCGCCGAGTACTTCGGTGCGGCGATCGCCGACCTGATCAACCTGTTCAACCCCGAGCGGGTGGTGATCGGCGGTTGGGCGGGCATGCTGCTGGGCCCGTACCTGCTGCCGATGGTGCAGGACGCGGTCACCCGGTACGCGCTGAGCTTCCCGCGCGAACAGACCGCGATCGGCCTGTCCAGCCTGGGTCCGGAGGCGGTCACGACCGGCGCCGCGACCCTGCCGCTGAGTCGCTTCCTGGACTCCGGCGGGGAGTTGGCGGACCGCACGACGGAGCGTCCGATGGTGCGCGGGGGGTTGACGGGAGCTTTTCTCACCCGTTAAATCACGCCATGAAGTTACGGGGCCGTGCACCCGCTGCACGCCCATCCCTCGTCCGCGCCCCGGCTTCGCACCCTCACACCCCCCACCCCACCCCCCATGCAGGAGAAGCCCATGAGGCTCGCTTCAGCACGCCCCGCTGCGCTCCGCAGCGGGGGCACGGCCGCCGTCGGACGACGCGGCAGCGCCCTCCTCCTCAGCCTGGCCCTGCTCTCGGGCGGCGGCGCACTCGCGCTGCCGGCCGCGCTGGCCACCGCCACGACCGCGGTCGCGGCCTCCGACGTCCTGCTCTCGCAGGGCAAGGCGGCCACCGCCTCCTCGACCGAGAACGCCGGTACCCCCGCCTCGGCGGCGGTGGACGGCGACCTGACGACCCGTTGGTCCAGCGCCTTCAGCGACCCGCAGTGGATCCAGGTCGACCTGGGTGCCACCGCGACCATCGACAAGGTGGTGCTCAACTGGGAGGCCGCGTACGGCAAGGCCTACCAGATCCAGACCTCGGCCGACGGGGTCAACTGGACCACCGTCTACTCCACCACCACGGGTGCGGGCGGCACCGAGACGCTCACCGTCTCCGGCACCGGCCGCTACGTGCGGATGAACGGCACCCAGCGCGGCACCGGGTACGGCTACTCGCTCTACGAGTTCCAGGTCTACGGCAACCCGGCCGGCAGCTCGAGCTGCGGCACCGCCGACGTCGCGCAGGGCAAGGCGGCCACCGCCTCCTCGACCGAGAACGCCGGCACCCCCGCCTCGGCGGCGGTGGACGGCGACCTGACGACCCGTTGGTCCAGCGCGTTCAGCGACCCGCAGTGGCTCCAGGTCGACCTCGGCAGCACCCAGCAGGTCTGCCAGGTGGTGCTCAACTGGGAGTCCGCGTACGGCAAGGCCTACCAGATCCAGGTCTCCGACGACGCCGCCAACTGGACCACGATCTACTCCACCACCACCGGCGCGGGCGGCACCGAGACGCTCAACGTCTCCGGCTCCGGCCGCTACCTGCGGCTGAACGGGACCCAGCGCGGCACCGGGTACGGCTACTCGCTCTACGAGTTGGGCGTGCACACGCTCGGCTCCTCGGTCCCGCCGGTGCAGGGCGGCGGCGACCTGGGTCCGAACGTGATCGTCTTCGACCCGTCGATGAGCAGCACCACCATCCAGGCCAGCCTCGACAACGTCTTCAAGCAGCAGGAGAGCGCCCAGTTCGGCACCGGCCGCTACGCGTTCCTGTTCAAGCCCGGCAACTACAGCGGCCTGAACGCCCAGATCGGCTTCTACACCTCGATCGCGGGCCTGGGCCTCAACCCCGACGACACCCACATCAACGGTGACGTCACCGTCGACGCCGGCTGGTTCAACGGCAACGCGACCCAGAACTTCTGGCGCTCCGCCGAGAACCTCTCGCTCAGCCCGGTCAGCGGCACCGACCGCTGGGCCGTCGCGCAGGCCGCGCCGTTCCGCCGGATGCACGTCGAGGGCGGCCTCAACCTGGCGCCCAGCGGCTACGGGTGGGCGTCCGGCGGGTACATCGCCGACAGCAAGATCGACGGCACCGTCGGCAACTACTCGCAGCAGCAGTGGTACACCCGGGACAGCTCGATCGGCGGCTTCTCCAACGGGGTCTGGAACCAGGTCTTCTCCGGGGTCCAGGGCGCGCCGGCGCAGTCCTTCCCGAACCCGGTGTACACCACGCTGGGCACCACCCCGGAGTCCCGGGAGAAGCCCTACCTCTACCTGGACTCCAGCGGCAACTACCAGGTCTTCGTGCCCTCGCTGCGGACCAACGCCAGCGGCGTCTCCTGGGCCAACGGCGCCACCCCGGGCAGCTCGCTGCCGCTGAGCCAGTTCTACGTGGTCAAGCCCGGTGCCACCGCGGCCACCATCAACCAGGCGCTGGCCCAGGGCCTCAACCTGCTCTTCACGCCCGGCATCTACCACGTGGACCAGGCGATCAACGTGACCCGGCCGGACACCGTGGTGCTGGGCCTGGGCCTGGCCACCATCGTCCCGGACAACGGGGTGACGGCCCTGCAGGTCGGTGACGTGAACGGCGTCAAGCTGGCCGGTCTGCTGATCGACGCGGGCACGGTCAAGTCCCCGGTGCTGCTGCGGATCGGCCAGCCGGGCTCCGGCGCCGACCACAGCGCGGACCCGACCAGCATGCAGGACGTCTTCGTCCGGGTCGGCGGTGCGGGCGCGGGCTCGGCCGGCACCGCGGTCGAGGTGGACAGCAACAACACCATCGTCGACCACACCTGGATCTGGCGGGCCGACCACGGCACGGGGGTCGGCTGGACCGTCAACCCGGCCGACTACGGCCTGGTGGTGAAGGGCAACGACGTGCTCGGCACCGGCCTGTTCGTCGAGCACTTCGAGAAGTACGACGTGGAGTGGAGCGGCGAGCGCGGCAAGACGATCTTCTTCCAGAACGAGATCGCCTACGACGCGCCCAACCAGGCCGCGGTGCAGAACGGGTCGACCCTCGGCTACGCGGCCTACAAGGTGGACGACAACGTCACCACCCACGAGGCCTGGGGCGTCGGCAGCTACTGCAACTTCACCGCCGACCCGACCATCCGGATGGACCACGGCTTCGAGGTCCCGACCACGCCCGGCGTGAAGCTGCACGACGCCCTGGTGGTCTCGCTCGGCGGGATGGGCCAGTTCAACCACGTGGTGGACAACACCGGGGCCGCGACCTCGGGCACCGGCACCACGCCGTCGAACGTCGTGTCGTACCCGTGACCGGGACCGGCACCGCGTAGTGGTCCGTGAGAACGGGCGCGCCCGCCACCCGAGGTCCGGGGGGGGGGGCGGCGCGGGGGGGCGGGGGGGGGGCGGCGGG